>NZ_CP120849.1:0-27500 GCF_029581355.1 Parabacteroides chongii
TTATAATCATCTAGGTTTCTCCTAAATAATGGCTATTCGATCAAGTTTTTCATTTTGCCCAACATAGACGCCTGCTGCATCTTTGTTGATATACCAAAATTTGTAATCGTCAAAATTTATTGTTTTCATATCATGTTATTTATATTTTAATAAGGAGATGTAGGAGGTGTAAAACTAGAAGTCCATAGAGCCGTTTTAGTGATGTGAAACTCATCTATGGCTGTATACCGGGGTCTAAGTGTCAACGTCGTTGCAGATAGTGTAACGCCACTTTGATAATAATCCTGTACCAATGATCCATTTATAAACATATACCAATAACTTCCACTTTTACAATAGCAACATGTATCCATGTAGATGTCGGCAATGTAGACGATGCAGTCATGTTAACAGTATTCCCCTGATTTAATAGTATAAAATCTCAGATTTCTTCCTGATGAGCTGCCGTCTATGTTAAAGGCCCTGTTGTACCATCATTCCCAGTTTCTGCATATTTTGATATTCTACACTTTGATACCGGTACATCCAAAAGTCTATTGTAAAATTGGAAGACCCAATATTATTAATAACGCCTTGTATTATAATTGGCATCAACTGATCCGCATCTGAAAGCCTGTCCGAATTTGCCGGACACGTACCAAGGATCAGTTGAACTCATGGACGAATTACCTGAAGCATCCGTTACATTACCGTCTAAATGCAACAACAACATACTCGAAGAAGACAGAACAATTGACAATGTCTGATTACCCGTAACAGTAACCGACCCCGACCTGCTTGTATACCCCGACTTACTCGCTGAATATGAATAAGTCCCTTTCTTTAACTCGTAATACGCATATCCGAACTATTGGCTGTTTGAGATACGCCATTGACTACGACGGTCGCACCAGCAGTTGTATATACCGTAAGGGTATACTTTTACTCCTGTCATTAACAATCTCCTTCTCATCATTCAGGTCCTCCTGCCCTTATACTGTATTTGCCTGATGCATAGCAATACACATTTATCTCTATCAAATCCTTACCCTGAAGTACCGGATACTACAATCGAGCTGCCGGACATAGATTGATATGACCCGGAAGTAGGCAACGTTATAGTCCTGTCGGTGGAACGGAGTTGTATACGAAAATATGCAATGACTGTCCAGGTTGAAGACCGGAAGCAACAGACAGGGTTTGATTCGAATTAATAGAAGCATACACTGTATGCTTTGTTACAGGCACACTTGACAACGATGATACTGTTGCATACCCTGTCTCAAAATCTAGCAATTTCTTATCAGCAGCAGACATAAGCCCGTTCGCTGACTGGGTGGCAAACCGAATATGTAGTATTAGGAGGCGTAGCCCATGTCCCGTCAGCCCGCATAAACGTTGTAGTACTTCCTGTAAGCTGTCTTAACAGACCCGGGGCAGTCGTGCCGGCAAGGTCGTAGGTTGTGTTCGTATCCGTCCACGGCACCTCTACGTAAGCCTTACTATCTGCGTCCAGCTGTACGGGATATGTCTTGCCGGCAGCTGCGTAGCCTACTTTTATGCCTCCTAGCGCGGCAGATGTGGCGGCAGGAAGGGTGTAATCGCCTCCTACTTCTTTGTATGTGCCGCCGTTCATGAGGGCTTTGGTGCCGTCACCTTGATTTGTAAATACAAGTTGTGGGTCCCATTCGTTTGTATTTGTAAATCAAATTTGATTATATTTCTTTTCTCCTGCTTATTACCATTTTATCTATGCTTCCTATATATAATTTGATACTTTGCCGTACTCTGTCATTCCTGCTGGTGCACCTTGCCGAAATGCCAAATAAGAAACAAATTTTGTTCCATCAGGGCTATATGTTTCTTCCCATGATACAGGACAACATCCTTTTCCATCTGTATACAATATAGGGACTTTATTTGATATACACTTAGATATATCTTTGTATTGCTGTTTTAGAGTGTCAGTGTTTGTACCCCATCCAACAAGGTCATTAATGGCAGTAGGTAAATCCTCTAAAGGTATTCCGGATATCTCTATTGTGAAATTATTAGACTGAGCCTCCAACAGCATCATTACAGATTTAATATTATTTTCAAAATCAAGAAAATAAAGAAATACTATTTTACCATAACCTGCAACGTCTTGCGCCATATGGATTAATATATCAGTAACCGCAACATAAGTACCTTCTTCTTCTGACATTTCTGTTTTAACGACAACCTTTTTGACCTCTTTGTAATGCATTGAATAAATTATTAAATCCTTCAATACCTCCCAAAGCCGCACTTATCTCATCAGAAGTAGATTCGTTTGTCAAATCCAGCAACGATGCTGATATTTCATAACTGCCTGCCTCTACCTCCGACCACGCCCCGTTCTTTTCTAGCATATTGCCTTCCGTCCTCCGGTGCCTCCTGCACATACCCCCGACAAATCAACCTGCGTACTGCCTATGTGCTCAGGCTTACCGCCGACAAAGATATACTGTCATAGATATCGTTTTCACTAGCCACCTTAGGGACAAGGTAGATAATATTACTTTCACCGGCTTCCGGCAAGGATTCCACCTTCTGCAGCTTAACACTGTTCAGATTAGATATCAATGTCCGTACTTCTTCCTGAGTATAGACTTCACTCTTGATATAGTAGTTGGCAAGGTCGTTAACTGCTTTGGTAATATATCCGCTGTCATTAGTCAGATCGTTGGTCTTAGTAGGCCCTACGTACTCGACCATCTCCACTTCTGGAGCTACCGTCTGACACCGGAGACAATAGATACTTCGTTCCTGCTTTAACGTTAGTGACACTTGCCAGCAAGTTACCTGATCCTCACCCGGTGCCCCTTTCTGTCCTCTAGGGATAGAAAAGTTAAGAGTGTACATAGGATTGCCTTCAGGAGTTTCTCCGTTAGGTATGATTTCTACATCTGCCGGTTCTGTTGGTTCTACAGTAGTTACGGTTCCGGATTCAAACACCGGAGGCTGTCCGTCCTTGCCTTTGGGCAAAGTCAGATTAAGCACGTATTTCGGGTTACCGTTTTCGTCTACGCCATTTTCGGTGAAGCTTCCCACGGAGTGTCTCCGGATTGGGCATTGACGGACTCCAAGACGGGAGTTTTTCCGTCTGTACCATCTTTCCCATCCGTACCATCGTTGCCCTTGGGACCTTTAAGTTTAGCCAATTGCTCTTCGGTAAAGTCGCTATAAGTGAAAGGGTCGCCTTTATCTCCTTTCATTTGCGCTAGTATGTCGCTAGGTACACCACGCCAAAAAGCTGCAATGTCCTCTTCGGTCAAATCGGAAAACTTTAACTTCAAGTCGTCTATAGAGACAAGCGTACGCCAGCTTTCATCTCCTTCCGACTTATATTTCCACTCCAAACCGGTTGCACCTTTCCGGAACTCAGCAGTATCACCAGGATCGCCTTTTAACAGGCTAAGACTGACCAATGTCTTCCATTCAGTGGGTTCCAAATCACTGCCGGAGACACCGACATACCGCCACTGGATGGCCGTTCTTCCTTCGTCGACCTGTAACTCTACCTCACGTCCGTTTACTCCTTTCAATGTAGACACAGCAACGCGTACCAGTTTATAAGCATTACCCATAACCTGGAATACAGGCAAAGAGGTAATGCCGGTCAACGATGCCACCTCTTCCCATTGCCCGGGGTCCTTGGAATTTGTTCCGATCAACTTGGTCACCTCGGTGGCTATCTGAGCCATGATCTCGGGAGTGATCGTATTATCGGGTATGATGATGTCTCCTGCTACCATAATCGATTATTCTATATTTCGTTGTGTGAAAATGTTTTTGGCGTCCGCCAATGCAGCTATATAGATAGCGGTGCTGTCTTCTTCCGGTATTGGCTTATCAATAGATATGTTCAACGTGCCGTCTACGTTGATGTTGATATAGCCGAACCGTACGTCCGCCTTCTTGATGGTGCCGGTTACGGACTTCACGCTCTGCCCTTCATCCTGGGCGATGTTGTACTGAATTTCGTAGCCTGCTACGTTATTCAGATACGTGCTTTTAACTACCGATGATACTTGTTCCAGTGCCATTATTATTCCTCCTTATTTTTAATGTCCGTTGACTCTTCTCCGGATCGAGCCACCGCGTCAACAATAAATTTTTTATATGCCGTACGCAACAACGCCAGCATCGTTTTAAAATCTTCATCCGAAATTTCAATAGCATCTTCGGAATAAAATATTTTCCGTGCTAAGTCAGACATAGGTATACTTTCCGACGCTCTATGCAAAAGCGTTACCGATCTCTTTTCTGAAATCTTGTTTCTGAAATTCGTCAATACCTATCTCTACGCTTAATTCTTTTAAAATTTACCTTTTTCATTTTATTCTTAATTTTATGTTGTTATACATTACATCAATCAACCATTGCACATAAAAATCCTGATGCGTCATCGTAGTATACAGGGATAAAATTGGGACTAGACTGTAATCTTCTTACGTGAGTACTACTCATTATTTTACCCACATTTATACAAGTACGTTCCATTGAACTTCCGTCACCAAAATACCTGGATTCTACCTGAAATTTTGAACCCCATCCTCCGAGATGACCGCAATTTATCCACCTACTATAATCAAGATAACTACTAGGTGATGAACCGATATTTATAGCTAATGCCCCTGTCATAGAATTTGATTCATAATCTATGTGCAATGCGGAAAAGTCTGAATATGGAGAAACTCCTGTTATTTGTCGTTTGGTTTTAAGATATAGCATGGCACTAGCTGATCCTTGAGCAACTCCAATCCCCATTCCCGCATATTCTCCATTAGAACTATTTATATCAATAGAGGCATTATAATTGCTTCTAATCCTAAAAGTCACAGAACCATAATCCGAAGAAAATACATTTGATAAATCAGTCTTTCCAATCGTAAATCCACCAATCTTTCCAACTTCAACGACATCAAGCTTTTTAACATACAGATCATCCACATCAATCATAGATGTCTTGATGTATCCACCCACGATAACTGTCGCATCCGTCAATGCCTTGATAATAGACGATTGCTTACTCCATGATGGCAAATCTTCCAAAGCCGCTTCTACGCTACCAGCCTTACTAACGGCATTAGCAGCGTCCTGTATAGCTTTAGCGGCATTAGTTTTTGCCGTATCCGCCAAAGAATATGCGCTATCAGCCGTATTGTACGCGGATACAGCCTTACTCCATGCAGATGATGCATCAGTTAACGCTTGATTGGCATCTGCTGACGCAGAATTGATTCGATTGTTTACCGAGTTGTAATCGGATAACATTGAGAATGATACAGCCCCTTGCAATTGTAGATGAGCTGATTGTATTTTAACTGTGCTTGGACTTATATTTATGGAAGAGACAATAGTGTCTCCGTCTTCCATTTCCTTTTTTGCAAACAACTGCTGTCCCTGTGCGGTATTAATCCATCCGGACGATTCAATTGTATTGTTGATATTGTCCGTTTTTGTGTTAATGGCGCTTATCTGTTCGGCGGTAACCTTCAGTTCTCCGTCATATTTGATGTAAATCTTACCGGTTTCCCCATCTACATACTCCTTTGTTGCCAACAGCTTTATATGCTCACTGGTCTGCTCGATCTGAGTTTCCAGCTTAATGATAGCGTCAGCCATAGCATCAGAAAACATATTCAGCCCGTAGATAAGAATCTCACCGCTGAAACGGACTTTAAAATCTCCTTTGCCGTTCCATTTTCCGACCTTTGATAATTTCTGATAGGTATCGCCCGTATCCATTTGTCCGGATGCGTACAGCTCCGTTCCCGGTATACCAAATTCATAAGTACCCGGTCTCAATACCTTATAGTAAAGAGAAAACGAATAAGTCTTCAAATCGATATTACAGAGTTCCGGATACGCAGGACATTCCGGTTTCCTTCCCGGTAGATATCGGCAACCTGTTCTTTGTCTACATAAAACGCAGAAGGCAGCCACAAGAACCCGTCACTGGCATTTATGAAATGAACAACCGGATTAATTTCCCAGTAATTAAGATCAGAAGAAAAGGACGAATTACGAAGTATATTGCCGGATTCCTCAGAAAGGTCCTTACGAATTTCTTCGATGGAACTATCCAGTTTACCATCCATGATCTCGAAGCGTTGCTCGATCGTATTTCCGTCATCGGTGTAATAGGTACTATGCACGAATACACCGCCGTTTATGTAAGCCCTGTGTCCTTTTAAGGGCTTGCTGTTAACCGTTATGCCTTCGCAATTTCCCAGCCGGACCTTTATGCTGTCCATTTCAAACTTCTGGTCCGGTCACATCGTCCAGGATATCTATATAAGGCATAATCATCGGAAGATGTAAAATAGATAAGCCCTTGCCTGTTCTTGTCCCTGTCATTACCCCTGACGCTGTACATAATCACCGGCAACAGGAGCGTCTTCTGTCAACGACCTTCACGCCGAAAGAATCGTTGATATGTTTTCGACGTAGCTGACGAAATAACGGATATTCAATCCGTCACGCCTTTGCGTACGCACGTAGTCTCCGACACGCAGGTTTACGAACATTTCCTTATCCATGTCGTCAAGTTCGCAACGATACCTGTTCGTGCCCAACGGTGTGACGGATTTAATTTTATTCCAGTCGGAAACCATGAAAGAGCTGTTCAAACCGTGTACCTGGGAATAAACCATCTCATAAACCTTGAAACTTTTTTGCGAACAGTCAAATTATCAACAGTTCCGGAAGCTGTAGGAGTATCGAACTGCCAGCCGGTTCCGGTAAAGCCTGAAGTAAAATCCGAGATCCAATCTTATTTCCGATATAAATGTCGGAACGGATTCGGGCAGCCTCAAACTCAGCCACGCCGGTATTCTCTATTCTCCATCCTTTTGCCGTCCCAGCCGTCAAGATATAGAGTGCTACCAATACTTTGGTCAAATGTGATATTTCCGTGAGCAACATCATTGATATCTTTACGAAGATACATGTCGCTTATATCAACATATGCTTTGTTTATCTCGTATAACGTACGAAGAGATGAAAATACGTTTTCATCTGAGGCAGCCGTAGGATCATCTTTTTTTATAATGTATACACCAAAACTACCTCCTCCTTGATTGACATAAGTATTATCACCAAACTGGAGACTGTCTATCTTTTGTTCTAGTTCTCCAAACCTGGAGTAAGCTGCACTCTCTCCGATTGTATAAGATGGAGAATCATACGGCTTATCCAGTTTCTTCTCAAAGCCGATAACCCGGGAAACACGACCGTTCTCAAAATAAGCCCTGTTAATTAGATTAACCCTTTGTCCGGGAACTAAGTCTATCTCTTTTTCCGGATTCAGCAAGCCATTATTTTCATCATACCCTGAAGCCAAATATGAATTAAGGCTGCAGGTGTACGTCGAAGGATCAGAAACTATCTTCTTAACATACTCTTTAGTCTTTTCCAATAGTTCCTGCTCCGCCTGTGGAAGAAGAGTATCATTTACATATTTGGTATCAAAATTATAAAGAATATACTTGTTCCCTTCTCCTGGAATAAGCGGAGAAGCCGGTAACCATTGCCCGTATGTCTCGTTACGTACTATTTCAAATATTTGTGCTTCCGGATCTGATTCCGGCAAGCCTTCCGGATTAAACTGAAGAGCAAAGTCCATACCCGACAAAGGACCTGTCTGAAATATCACATGAAGGTCCTGTCCAGGCAGGATATATTTTCCCGAGAAAGTCAAGTTAGCATCCTTAAACCGGTAGAATGTGACAATTTTAGTTTCATCTTTATTATTTTCGTCTTCTACGGGCTTATCAAATGGAATAACTTCAGTAATACTTCCTGCAGTTCTCGGATATACATCATCAAATACAACTACAGCTTCAACAACCTGTTGATCATCCAACCCTCTATCACATCTATGTAAGGGATTCCTCCGGAAGCATCAGCCGTTTCTGAACGACATTCTCTACGACGACACATTCTTGCCCCTTACGATAGTTTGACGGTATGTTGCGGGTTGATCCGAATGCATATAGCCGGGTTGCAAAAATATCCTGGCTTTGGCTTCTTGACATGGAGGACAGTTCTTTCCCTATTTCCAGGTCAACGGACTCGCCATGTTCCAAGCGACCGATATAAATTTTATCCTTATCGACCCACCATTCACATTCCCATGTTTCGGCTATTTTAGTAAGAGCGTCAATGATGTTTGTATTGTCATAAGTAACAAGTTTGGCTACAGCATCAACAGAACTGTCAACTACAGCCTGATACTCTGTCCCATTATATGTAAACCCAATTTCACGCAGATTTGAGACAACTACGCTCAAATGAGCCTCAGGTGCACGTGTAAGACTCCATGATGCTTCTCTATTACCCTGTCTGTCGTAAAAGATTATATGATTCTTCCATCGGTAATAGTGGGAATCAAATCTTACCGTGTAATCATACCCTTCAGTTTCCGTGTTAAAAGCCGGATAAGTCTTGTCAGTAAGATAATATAGACTTCCAGCATATTCAATATAATCTCCTATCTCCAACAAAATAGGCTCTTCGACGGAAAACATAAGGTTGACATAGTCCTCCTTCATAAGTTCAAACTTATGAACAGAGCCGGGATTGGCTTTTATGCTTAACTTTACTTTACCTGTTATGTCCTTAACATCGATCATAACATCAAAGTTCAGCGATAAAAAAGGGATGCCCAATTTTTTAGGCATCCCAGATACGACAATAAACTCATTGTCGTAAATTAAAATAGATAATTATGACATTAACCCTAATTATCGTTCTTACACTCGTTAAATGATATTAAAACAAGTATCATTTAACCACTGAAGATTTGATAATGATATTAATATTAATATCTTTGTACTGTGTTAATCAAATAAAGAATGAAGTACAATGAATTAGAAAGATTGGTAAAGAAAGCCGGATGTTACGATACCGGTAGGCAACAAGCGGGACACCCATTATGGTATTCCCCTAAAACTGGAAAAACTTTTCAAATGAGCAATCATGAAAAGCAGGAAGTGGCAAATGGAACATTAAAAGCAATCAAGAAGGCGGCAGGAATATAACCTGCCATCCTCTTACAAATAAATAAAATATGAGTCAAAAAAAAATTGTGAAGGCAATCATAGAAAGGGCCAATGATGGAACATATAGCATATATATGGATTCAGATGATTTGGACTATATGGTTACAGGAACCGGGAAAACTGCAGAAGAAGCAGTATCCATGTTTCATGGCGGATATGAAGATACAAAAAAATATTTTGAGGAAGAAGGTAAATATTTTGAGGAAGTAGAGTTTGAATTTGTTTATGACATGGCTTCTTTTTTATCTCAATTCTCAAAAAGCTTTTCTTTAGCTGGTTTATCGCGCATTACAGGAATCAATCAAGGGCAATTAAGCCATTATATGACAGGTCATAGAAAGCCATCACATAATACCGTTGAGAAGATACAAAAGTCGGTACAATCATTTGCTAAAGATTTATCAAAAGTTCACTTCATTTGATTAACACATTATTATAAGGGCGTGAAAATAACACGCCCTTATATTTCACCTTGATGTGGGATCCGGCTCCTCAAACTTAACAGACAGCCGACTGTTCATCCTGCTTCTGTCAAGAGCGAAACTAGTGGATTTCTTATACACAAGAGTAAAGGTCATACCAATAGCCGGCACCTGAATACGTACTTTTCCTTTTTGCAGTTCAGCAGTAAACTTAGCATAATTTGAGAGGTACTCTTGCGGTGTATCTCCGTGGATATTGAATGTTAAAGTAACATCCCGGCTGGCTATTTTAGGATCATTGAAAATTACCCGCTTGCCGTTCTCTAGTCGGCTTTCGTTTTCGATAAAGTCCTTGAGACCGGCAGGTAAGAAGAGATTCAATAAAACCTGTTCCCATTGCTACTCTCCATGTACCCCAAGCATCTTCGCTATTTATTTTTAAATCTCCTGTCATAATATTCTAGCTGTTCCGTCATTAATAATATTCACTTCACATTCCCTGATATTAACCAGCAAAATAACTGAATAGTTACCTGCCTCAATGGTAGCCTTACCGCCATGCATGAGTACAATCTTATGTACCTTAGTGTTGTCATTATAGACTAGATGAGCCTCCGTATCCCCTATGACACCAATATTCGATTTATTTTGAAGTTCAATGTGACCATGATCAACATATATACCGAATGGCTCTATATTCTTAGACATACCTCTGAACAAATCTATTGACGGATAATTGTTATCCTCGCAAAATTCTCTTCCTTGTGGGGAAAAGAAGAGCCAACAGAGACTTTTCCAGTCGGTAGCCTTGCCGGATTCACTACATGCTCCTAAAGATATAGCTTTATTAATTACGTCTTCTATATTCATAATATTACATGTTTTTAGTGTTGTTGTCTATGCTTTTTAATTGTTTTACAGCCTCCTTTAGTTGAATAACGGTATTGGACGTATTATCACTGATTTGTTGTAATTCTATATATATACCGGCTATCATCGTCCTAGTTTCATCTGCAATATCATACAAAGATCCTATTTTTACAGAAATAGCATCTACGCTTGTTCTGATATACAGCAAACTCATAATCTGTTCTGATCCTTGCAGGAATAAGAGGATTTCTTCTCCTGCCATTTGCAGAGCTGTAAAGCGCCCATTAAGTTCATCCGCACTTTCTTGGGACATATTCTCAAAGCCTCCAGCCGTTGCTTTCTGTTCATATTTATCTCCTTCTCCTTGGAGATACTTGCTTGAAGTCTCAAATACCTTTTCAGCTTCAGCATCCATCTTTTCTTTCAGCTTGTTCAGTTCAGCCTCTTCCAGGGAGACACGATGCCATCAGACATATAATCCGCCAGCTTATTCATAAACTCTTCTACAGAAGGAGAAAGCTTGTCCTTTAAAAAGTTTATGATGGCTGTTTTTATTAGATTCTGAACAATTTTCATTGAAGACTTTGCAGCATCTTCTCCTGAAGACCATGCGCCGGCATAAGCTTTGTGCAAATTCATCGATGGCAGACATTACATCGGTACCCGTAATAGCCTCTACAGCCTTTTCTTTATTTTCCTCAAGCTGGTTATCGATCTCTTCTAATTGTTTCTGCCATTCCTTTATTCGGTCGTCATCAGTTTTTTCTTGTCCTGTTCTTCCTTAATCTGTTGCTGAATAAGTATTTTTGCTGTTTTAAAAAGCTCATCCTGTTGACTTATTAGCTGTGCAGCACTTGTAGAATAAGCCTTTTCTATAGACCTTCCCAGCTTTTCATATGAAGCGTCGAGAACATCAATCTGATCCTGCAGTTTTTGGATACGCTTTTCGTTCTTCTTGTCATGGATTTTAGCAATAGCCGATACCAAAGAGGTAACAACGCCAATAGCGGCACCAGCAGCAGCACCAATCTGACCGAACATTGCTCCAGCTTGTGCGCCTTGCATAGCGGAATTAACAGCATCCATTGCTATATTTAAACCATCTGCAATACCACTGAATACACCTCCAAACGAATCACCTAATTTACCAAAGGTATCAGACAAAAATTGAACCGAAGACATCACCTCATTCACACCCTCATTTATAAGCTGTAATGATTCTTTCAGCTTCTTAGGGTCATCTCCTGCAGCGAAAAAACGTTTTAAGCCTTGGGTTACTTTATCAAATGCTGGCTGTAAAGTCTCTACTTGATCTTTTACTCCCCTTAGCGATTCACCAGCTTGCTGTATAGCTTCCGGTGCCTCTTGCCAACGTCTGAACTCATCTTCTGTAATACCTAATTTAGCCCCAATAGTGGCATCCCATTTGCCACTTTTTATAAAATCAAGTGCTTCTTGCCCTTTTGAGGCTAATTCCTGCAGCTCCTTCAAAGATTTATCTCGCATATCACCGAAAAGGGCAATGATTGCATTTGAGTTCTTTTTTGTTTTTATTTCAAGATCCAGTAATTCCTTGTCCCATTGCTTACCAAGGCTTAATTTTTCACCTTCGGTCTCAGCCATCGCAATCTTTTGGCTATATTCCACAGCAATAGCCATTTTCTTCTCCTGATAAGAACCATATTCTTTCAGGTAATCGTTCATAGCTTTACGCTGGGCTTCTACCTGCTCGTTTTCGACCTCTTGAGTTGAACGCATACGGGTCGTCTTAGCCTGTGTAACGGCAGTCTTTATCTCTACAGTTTGTTCTTGGGTTAATTTTCCCCCTTGAGCTTCCCTCCATTCCTTTTCTCTTTTGCGGATAGCATCTATTTCACGGTCATAATCATATTCTATCTGAGCAATACGCTTCTCGGAACCTTCTTCCATCAAATCAATCCGAGATTGTTCATTACGACGTTGAAGGTCGAGTAGTCCGTTATTTATTCGTTCCTGAATCTGTTTTCGCTTCTCTGCTTCTTTTTTTTGCTTTTCAGTCTGTTCTTTACCGATAGAGGCCTTATTAAATGCAATATATTCGTCTCGCATTTTCTCTAGTTCAGATCCTCCTATATTTGCGGCATCAGCAGCAGCAATCAATTCTCCTTTAGCCTCATTTACCCTTCTATTGTACTCCTCTTGTGTTATTTCGCTAAGTGATAAACTTCGATTTAATTGATCTATTGTTTCTTTATAACCCTGATATTCTTTCATATCTCGAAACAAAACATCCAATTGTTCTATATTTGATGATTTTCCGAGTATATTAGCATATTGATCACTCCATTTCTTAATATCTTCCAGTATAGCCTTCTGTGCCTTTTGTGCTGAATTACGGGAGTTGATTAAATTCTTAATATAGTTCCCATAATTACGGCTAAAAGCAGAAGCATTTTTTATCAATTCATCTTCGTTGACAGCCTTATTTTCTTTCATTAGGTTGTTGATCTTCAATTGTAGATCCATTTCCTTTTTTTTAGCCTCTGTTAAAGCTTCTGCAGATTTTGTTCTTTGATCTTCGATTAATTTTAATGAAGCGATATTCTGTATATTTTCAACAAGCAATCTATATGCTTCGTTTGCCTTTCCAGCCAAAATTGCTTCTTCTGAAAGATTTTGTAAATAATCAGGGTACATTTGCTGAAGTTTCTCTACAGCTTTTTTCGTACATCAATAGATAAAGCAATGTTCGGGATACGCCATATAATAAATTCAATTTAGAAATCTCTTCTAATGTTTTTCTGAAGCATTACGTTGTAAGTTGTTAAATTCTTTCAATGACTCATTCAACCTCTTTTTGTGCCGTATCAGCACCAAATAAACTCTTCGTCCACTCTATAACATCTTTACCATATACAGATAACAAAGTTATAGCTACTACAAGCGCTGTTTGCCAACTGAAAACGGAGGATATAAGCTGTTTCCATACAGGAGCAACCTTTGCAACATCATTATTCCCAGCGGCAACAGCTGCCTTAAATGCTTTATACTGTGCTGAAGCCTTCTTTAATTCGTCAACAAGTATAGGAAGGTTGTTTGATATGGCAAAAAGAAAGTATTCCAACTTATTGCCAAAGACGGCAACTCTCTCGCTACTTGTTGTACCGACATTCCCAAACCATTCCAAGCAGAAGCGTAGTTTCCTACATTTCGCTGATACCGGCCGGTAGCCTGTTCTGCCGCACTAATCTCAGTATTCAACGACTGTATCTGCTTTTGTAAATCGGTTCCGATCGCAGCCTTTCTATCCGAAGCAGACAGACGATCATATTCAGCATTAAGCAATGATAACTGTTTTCTCAATGCAACAAGCGAATCAGCCGCAGCCCCTTCAATCTTAATGTTGTCAGAATATTCCTTCCTAAGTTTTTTAAAGCCTCATTTTCTATTGTATATTGGTGAGTTATTTCCTTTAATTCAGTTAAGATATTTGCCCCCTTTTGACCCCGCTTATCAATATCAGACAATGCAAAATAAGACTTATTCAGTTTCTTGATATCTTCATTTAAGGCTTTAACTTTCAACTGTTGTTCAACAAATACATCCGTGGCGTTATTAAGCTCTGATGTCATCATTCTAGCGCCTTCTACCACTCCATTGGAAACATTAAGTTGATCTATAATACGTTGATAATTTTGAACCTGCTGTTCATATTCTTTCAGCTTCTGTGTCGATTCTTGATACTTCTTGTTCAATTCATCAAAGCCTTTGAGATCTCCAGCGACATTGAAGTCTTTAAGGACAGCTTTTAATGCCTCTACTTCTTCTCGCAGCTTCTGAACCTCTTGCCATTTGGCTGATACATCAAAACTTAGTTTAGCCATTATTCTCTTTTTTCTTTGGTCTGTTTAATAAATACTGCCCATCACGCTCAATGAGCAAGTCACCGGTTACTTGATGCAGAATATCTTTTTGCATCAATAATAGATTCCTGTATGGGATTTTATACACAACATCATTATAAGATAGTTTCAATGCCTCCATGAAAGTTGCAATTTGCCCCATCATGGTCTCATTACCTATTATTTTTGTATCGCCGCCATTCTTGCCACGCTCTCGGCTAAGGCGGCACAGACAAAAAAATCCTCTGCAGATATTAATTTAATAACAGTTTCCAAGGCTTCTTTTAGTTCCTTTAGAGTTGCTCCTTGAATTGCAACATACTTTTCAGGATCGTCGAAAATAAAGACTGATAATCCTTCAGCATATTCTCCAGGTCTTCCTTTGCTTTTACTTAGTTCCTCTTTTCCTGTTGTGGTACGATCTATACAAGACAGATATTTTATTGATTTACAAATGACAGCTATTGTTGGAGGCTGAATGGTATATGCTTTACTTCCCAAAATGACGACTTTGAGGTCATCGCCCAAAATAGCGTTAGCGACTAAATTTGCTGCTTTGTTCATTGGATATTCATATTAAGCAAAGAAGGGACGGGCAGAATGTATCCGCCTGCCCCTTTCTGTTGTGATTCATTAATGGTACTTTAAATTCCTTTAAAGTCTTGCCTTCAACATCAAACTGATATTCGGAGGCAATGGTGGTCGAAACCTTCAAAGGAATAGCTGAAATAGCTAAACCAACGGCTCCATCGGTAGACGCCCGCGCCCGATAACATTTGCTTTAGGGAAAATAATCGCTACATTATCATTAGATACAGCAACAACGCATTTATAACGCTGTTCCCCGGAGTTTCCTCTTTCCCAGCCTTTACTATCATCCAATGGTTTACCACCCATCAATTCCGCCTTAGTGTCAAAGTCATAGGCGCCAATCGTCCAGTTTAGACTTACTGATCCTGCTTCAAAAGATGATCGGTATGTCTGTCCGGTCAATTCGTCCTTATACTCTGTTGTTGTACCGTCTTCTTCGGTAAACTCATATGTACCTTGATGTACATTGGGAACTTCTTTGAAAGAAGTAAACAATGATTCAAGTGTTGCATAAGTTGGAGCTGCTTCTAATGGATCTCCATAAAGAATTTGCTTTACTCCAATCACGGATACTGTTCTTCCTGCCATATTCTTATTCTTTTACATTTAATACTTGAAATAATATTCTCACATTTACATAGAAACATTTTAAATCCCTGTCTTCTTCTATTCTTGTCGTATCGACCTCGTATGTATAAGATGTACCGTCGTAAGTAGAAGTGGCATGTAATTCCTTGACAGCCAACCTTTCTAAAGCATTAAGTCTTGTAAGAGGAGCTGTTCCTTTACGATCAAGGTAAGGAATACAGATATTCACATGAACAAATCCTGCTTTCCAATAGGTACCCGACTCTACCGAATTAACGATAATAACAACCCGCTCGGACTTCACGTCTCCTTCGGGAACCGCTCCGTCTTTATAAACCTTCTTGATTCCCAGTTTTTGGGCATCTTTATAAAGTATTGTCTGTATGTCCGTTGTAACTATCATTGCAGCATTGTCCTTACTGTTATCTCTGCATCATCAATCACACGTAATCCCTTGCTATTGACAAAACTTGCATAATCCATACCCGCAACGACAATAAGCGTGAAACCTTTCGATTTACGGGCAAGGCTTCTCGCATATTCAAGACCTTGTCGGCTACCTTCGCTGCCATCTCCAGCTTTTCCTTTTGCCCAAAACTGAACCGTTTTCTGAGCCTTGGTTGTAAAGAATACCTTTTCGTAGTTTTCACCACGTCCTTGAATCTGCTTAAAGCCTCCCTCCTTAATTATCTTTCCATCTTGAGCCACAACATAACCTAAAGAACTGCGTAAATTCCCCGTAATATTGTTATATTTTCCTTCTCTAAAAGCCGTTTCATAAGCCCTTTCTCCCATCTCGACAAGATGAGCAAAAATCTCACGAAACGCTTCTTCGAAGAAATCATCAACATCTGAGAAATCATATTTTGCAGTTACTATTCCAGCCATATTTGCCCATAGTTTAGATAATCCGTCGTCATAGGATTGATTACTATCCCCTCACCACGAAGAGAACCGTCAGCGTTCAAGACACGAACGACATCACCGGCATTAATTTTTACACGTTCTGTCACAACTCGATATTTATATGGATAGGTAGTACCGTTAACTGTATAAACGCGGTCTGCACTTTGATCATAGCATTTGCATTTACAAAGTTTTTCCCATCCTTCACCGTTTGTTCCTGGTATCGGGTTTCCGGATTCATCGTATTCATAATCCTTAATGACTTTTCGTTCTAATATGTGAGGAGCATAATACATCACCAATACATTGACGCGTCAGATATTCGACTTGAAAACACATTTTCTAACCCTAATTGCTTACACAACAGCGAATAATAAGCCTTGAGACCGTCCTTATCCCAAGAGATGGAAAATCCACTTTCGTTTATAGATGTTGGACGGGCCAGGAGCTTACGGAATAAACATTGCCATAGCCTTGTTTACCTCAGTCTTATTTCCTGGCGTAATCTCATCATCAAGAGAAAACGAACCACTCAAAGCCATATCCAGCAGATCGGCCTCCGATAAATTCATACCGAAGGAACCGATCTTTTGTGTTATGTAATCAGATACTTTCATAATTAATCCGGCTCAGTGTTCAACGATGCGATACCATTGATTTCAGTGATCACAGGCAAAGCATATGTTTCAGCCTTTACAAACTCAACACCATTCGAATTTTGCGTTTCTCCTACTCCCCACTGAGATACGCGAATACGACCATAATTAGAGTAAGTAACTCCAGGTTCAGGTCTCAATTCGCTGTTAACATAGGCATTTTTGATCGTACCTAAACTACCTGAAGGAATAAAGACCAAGTTCTTTGCATTCCAGGGATTGTATGGAGTAAATGTACCATTGTTTTGAATCAAACACTGGCGTCTTACCGGTTCCAGGATAGGTAATTCATTCGACCGCATAAATTCATTGAAGGCATTCAGTAGCAATGGGCTATTCTGCTTATCTGTTCCGAAGATAACCTGCTTCATCTTCTTGCTTCGAAGGATATAAGATATCTTAGAAGGGGCAAGTAAGATACGATCAAAAACTACTTTATCAGAAAAAGCGTCCACGATAGCCTGAATGTCTTCAAATACGTCTACATTAGCTATGTTATCATCATTCCATTTCAATGTGACCTTGCCTTTGTTTTCTGTAGGCATATTATAGTCAATAGTTGTCTTAACACCACCTTCCGGGTTGTTCGTTTCATCCAATGTGGCAATACCTTCATTAGATAGTGCACCCATAGCAATGATATCCATTTTCGCCTGAACACCTTGAACCGGAGTTCTAACATTGCCCCACATAAGATCGATAAGCTGTCTTTTTGCCGCTTCTTCCGGAATAGATTTACTATCCAAAATTTGCAGAATCTTTCTGTAGTCATCAATCGTCAAAGGCAATGTAATTGCATGATGGAGCACCTTTTGAGCGATAGTTTCAAGCCCATGAGTGCCAAGTACCGGCTCTTTCGACTTGTCGTCAATTGTCGCAGCAGCAATAGTGACATTGTACTTACCCTTGATTTCTTCGAAATTCAACCCGATAGAGGGATAATCCCAATTAAAAAATCTCTCATAGAATACATTATCAAACAATAGTTTATGCTGTCTTGATACCGCATCAAATCGTAATTGAACCTGCTTTGTAAGCTCTCCAAACAAAGAACTGTATTGAAATTTATCTGGCATAGTATTACTGTTTTACGTAAATAATATTAGGGTTGTTTTTTAAGCAAAGACCCTGTTTCCAAGACGCAGGAATATCCGGGACATAACCCAAGAGTACTACAGCATCATAAGCTGCAGAAACAGTATCCTGATCGTCCCCTGCAAGTGGCTCAGTATCTTCACCGACTACGGCATTAGGCTCATATTTTGCAGCAGAGTCAGATGTAGCAGTGGCTTCGATCAAGGTGTCATCTGCCACAAGTCCTGTAATAGCTGCAGATAGAGTCAATACATCGTAATCAGCATTCGATGAATCAATAGAGGAAACCGTCACGCCGGTTGTTTCTCCGATTTTCATTACAACATCATTAACCTGGAACAATGTACCTTTTGGCACTCTAGGCTTTGTCGTTGTTCCGCCTGATATGACTTTTGCATTTTTGGAAACAGCAGCAGTCAAAGTACCTGATACAATGTGTAAAGGTGTCCCTTTTTTAATGACAGTCCCCTTAGGAAATGTCTGCAATAATTTATAGCCGCCAGGGAGAATCTTAGCCTCTCCTCGCCAAAACACTGGCATATTGCCGCTATAAGATTTACCTTCAAATTTAACTCCCATTTTTTCTGTTTTTTAATGGTTAATTTGCGTCAGGCAGATTTTTAGCCCACTGATCAGCCTCTTCTTTTGCTTTGTCGTCTGATGTAGACAATACGCCTGATGCGTTACTACTCTCAAGCCCTGCGGTAACAATGTTTTGCTTAATGCCAGCTAAATAAGAGTTAATTGCAGCTTCATCCATTTCGGGAGTGATAGCAAATCCCTCTTTAGCTCTCCATTCCGGGATACCGAGTTCTTTTGCTTTAGAAGCGATCATATTAGCCCTTGCCGTCTGTTGTTCCTTCGTTTTGTAAGCATTAAGCTCTTCCTGTATAGGAGACAGCTTTGCCGCAAGAGCTTCCTCAATCATCTTCTGCAGATCGGGTTCGTTTTTTTTCTGCTCGCCCCCACCAGCAGGCTCTTCTCTTTTTTCTCCTTTAGCTTTATTGACAGCGTCCGTCACTCGTTTGTCAATACCGCTTTGAAGAGAAGAAAGGAAAGATTTTTGACCGTCTACGACAGTCTGCAAATTGTCCTCAGTTACAAGACCTGTATTAGCGAGTGCTTCAGCTTGCCCCTGCAGAATATCATCGCTTAACCCAAAGTTTGAATAAGATTGTTTTAAGAGATTGAAAATTTTTTCTTTCATATCGAATACATTAGTTTTAAATACCTGTCGTAAAGGTAACTTGCACTAAAAAGGAGGATAAAATATTAAAGGGAGCGATACACGACAATGGAGCTATTGTCGTGAAATAGATGAGATAAGGAGTAAAAGGAGGAGAAATGATCTTGGTTTTGGGGAATAATTTTGTATAAACAAGAGTCCATCCCATATACGAAAGGGAAGGACTCTTTATTTCTATTGCTTGATCGGCTGTGCATGTGCCGGTACGTCCTTTAAATCGTACGGTCCGGGTGTCATAGCCTGGATGCAGAGATACAAGACACCATCTTGTGTATAGTACTTGTTAAACGATAGTTCCATATTTTGCGTATATGGAATAGGGTCTTCCATTGTCCCGGCATGTTCGTCCGCATCTACGGTCTTCCACAGACTTAATGTCTCCGTTCCTGGTTTCCAGTTTTTCTGCGTTGTATGGTCTTTGACACATTCCCACAGGACATCGTTCAGCCTATACCTTTCCCCGGCCTTTACTTCTATCCCGGACTTCCATTCCGGGTAATGGCTCTTACCTGCAGTGCTTCTTTCGCTGACAGGCTATAAGTATTTATCTCTTTCGCTGCTTCGGCTTCGAGCTTGTCGAGTGCAAGGAGACGGCTAAACTGCCGGTTGACTACCGGCTCCTGTCCTTCGGGATAAGCCCATTCTTCACTGTTTAATAATTCGGTAAATTCAGGATCACCGAACCGGTAACGCGGGAAGTCTTCATTGCTGAAAGGAGAGAGGTACTCTTCATGCAGGATTACCTTGCTCTGATCAACACTTGTTCTCATTTCAGGAAGTATTTCAATACCGTGGGACTTTGCCCATGGTAAGTTTACTATTGCGTAATTCATATTATTTGTTTTTGAGGGTTTGTAAATAATTATATGCTTGTATGCACTGTTCTTTGCTCAGGACACGATTGTTGTAGATTCCTAGGTTTTTGAAAGCTACTTGGGGAAATTATTACCAAAATAGCCTAATCTAAGTAAATCTTTTATATCAATACTGCTTCCAACTGGGTCAACATTATATTCATTCCAGCTTTCATCATAAAGCTTACCATTTGATGTTATGCCCTTAATTTTTTTACCTGCAAAAACATAAGCAGTACTACCTTGTTTCAAATAAACTCGGGAGCCATTCAATCTATTGTAGATATAAATTTGATTATATTTAACCAAACCAGCGTTGTCATTATTATTATTATTGACAAACTCCCAGTCTCCCACCATGGTCCAATCACTACCTAAATCAAAAGGAGCTTAGAATCTACCTTATCATCTACCCCATCAGTAACAAGGTAGCCTTCATAGTCAAATGGTAAAAGTTTAATAGTTACTGGAGTATTTGGTCTGTTCTCTACTTCTGTAATTGTAGTTTGCAACGAAAATCCCAAACTACTAGAAGATGCTGGTAAATCAATTATATAAATACCATCTTTATTCCAAGTATTTGGATAATTAGTTGTAGATCCAAATGCTAAAACATCACCTTCCATCATTCCAGTTAATTTGAATCTAATTTTAACAGATTCTTGCAAGGCTGAACTTGTCCAATAACATTTAAATGGACTGTTTAACGAAACTCTATAATATTGAGATATAGAATAATTACTGTTAAATGCCCAAGATGGGAATGCTGCATCATTTTGTAGAACAAAGTTTTTACCAAAATATTGATAATACAGCCCATACCCACTATTCCCTGCAAATAAGAAATTAGATAACACTAAATCATTGCCATTATCGGTCAAATTAGCTATCGTAGCACGGTCTGAATCTTCGTTGGTCTTACCCGTAACAGTCCAGGCTTGATCAAAGAATAACCAGGGAAACTCTTTTTTCCAGTAGTCAATAACCAGCTGACGCTCTTCTTCTGTTGTGTCATGGTCTATTATGACTAGGGAGTAGAGGGCGAAATTAGAAAAATATTCAAATCCGTTTTTTGCTAATTTTCCTACCAACAGAACGTTAGAACCTAATCTATCATCTTCCTGCAATATTTCTTGATCATTATAATATTGACTTGTTTGATAAACGATAGGATAATCGCTAATGGTTATACTGGTAAGATCACCAAAATTAACAGCATAATCGATGTTGTTTTTGTACTCTAATAAAAATGCGCCATCTGTATTCCAATTCTTAATATTACTAACTAATCCCTCATATTTATTATCCCTTGCTATCCACTTCCTGAGCGCCATCACCGTATACCCTTTCTCCTTTGTCAGGATAGGAAACGTCTCACATATTCCATAATCGTCTACTCCGTCAAAGACGATAGCTCCGGAGTAGTCAGGGATTTGTTCGATGGTAATGTTGCAGGATTCTTGTAATTTGGAAAATGTAAACCCATAATATTTACCACCTCCTTCAAATTCAATTGATGGTAATTTGTACACTCCATCAGAAGTTATATTGTAAACACGAATTTGATTGCTGATATAACGGAGCTCCTGTCCGTCTGCTAATCCTGTAACCTTTATCGTAGCTCCCTGAATAGTACGAGCTGATTCGCCTGATGTTGACTGATAGTACAGCGATATGTTTGTTTCTTTTTTTACGGCTGTAACATTAAAGGATTTATAGGTCTTTGTAGCTTCAACTCTTGCAAGGGACAGGACCCAATTTGTATAATCTTCTTTATAACTTCCGCACCCGCTACCCAACTTCCACAAAAAGTTCTTCATCTGCAAATCATTCCCCAATCCGGATTTATCTTTCCATACTGGGTTTGCCACCATTTCTGTATTAGTTAGTCCTTTTGCAGTAAAGACCAATTATACCCTCAAACCAGGAACAGGACTAGTCTGTCCCTTCCGCCACCTCCAACACCTAGCCGAATCCCGGCTAGGTCTATCCTAGGATAGAGGACGTGAGATATGTTGATGTTGCTGAGAGTTATCATTGGAGTATTTGTATGGATGAAGGTTCTTCGGTTGTAACAATTCGGATTTTCAATCCAGCTTTGCCGCCACTAATAACATCTACTACAGCCTTTACGCCTCTGTAATTAAAAGCAGCTGTACGCCATATTGTCCCATCTATACTGATTTCGACAAGAACATCAGCTTTATTATTTGTTACTACTTGTAAACCGGCGCTATCTGATGCCATATCAAATGCATCGCTTACATATTTATCTCCTTGCTTTGTCCAATTTAACGATGTTGCCATGTTTATGTGTTTTATTTATTTGTTCAACTTTTCGCCATTTTCATTAAAACTATTGTTATTAGATTCTCTTTGTCTTTTTTCTTCCAAGATGCTTTTTATTTCGTCAGATGGGTTATCAACGAGCCCCAATAACTTGACTGCCGTTTCAATAGAAGCAATGCCATCGGAGCGAAGTTTACCAATAGCAGACCATCTTTTATCCGTGTCCTCCTGGAACGGTTCCGAAAATTCGAAATCTATTTGAAGAGCGTCCAATTTTTCTCTGAGAGAAATATGAGTGACATTCTTCATTATAGCTAGAATTAAATTCTTTTCTCTGTCTACGGCGATTTCATATATTTCTTTGCGGTTATCCCTTTTTATATAAGACGGAGCCATAGCCCGCTTTAGGGCTTCTCCTGTCAAAGTACCCAGTCCTTTAGTATTTTCAGGGGAAAAGTTGAACGTAAAAGTGTCATTCAATATTGATTCTTTCAATATTTCTTTTTCAAACTTTTTAAGTTCTACTGAATCGGGAGGAGCAACATATTCAAATAAACTGTCTGGCCCAAAACACCTAATTACTTCGCCTACATTATCCGGATCGCTAAGAGATTCTAATACGTCTGCCGAAACTTTAGCTTTAGGGTCGGCAAAATAATTAACAGTGTCAGCCGACTTTGAATCAACATATTCGTCTCTTTTTATACGGGGCTGAGCACCTTCCCATTCCTTTTCCTGTTGGTAATAAATCACATTTATTTTACCCGTAGGATTGATAACAGGGACAACTTCCCATCCTACAGTCGCCTTTCGACATCTATAAATGACTTTTGGCGTCTGTATATCAAAATGTTCTACTGTATTAACCCCTTCTTTCAGGTAATAGCCATACCCAAAGGCAAGCATAGTCCCATATTGATCAAAAAGTGGACGCAATGTATACCCTAGTGATTTTGCCAATAAAACAACTTTTACCTCTGCCTTGCCAGTCTCTTCGTTTCGGTAAATATGGTATAATTTAGCAGACTCCGTTTCGGAACCAGCTAAGCGTTTTGCTTGCCTCATGGTTGTATCAAACCGGGTATCTTTCAAAAACTGGATATATGCGTCAAAAGCATCATCCTGAATGTCAGGATTATTTTTACTCCATTTAATGGGCTGCCCTAGTAGGAAAAACAAAGCGACTTCGTTAATGTATGCCTGCCATCTCCTAGGCAATTTTTCCGTCACATACGGTTCTTTACCTTTTCTTAATTTATTTGGCCTGCTCATTACATCATGTAGAGCGGGGTCATACTCCTTGATAGCCTCTAGTACTTCCAAATCTCTATTCTGAAACAACTCCATAGCCTGACTTATATCCTTCTCTTTTATGAGCGTGATTAAGTCTTTACTTTTAGTAGAGTCGTTCATTGACTGTCCTCTAAATATATCTACTATGTAGTCTAATATTGATCCCATATATTTTATTGTTAGTATATGCCTAAATCCTCTTTATTGTATTGCTTTGAAACTAGAACCTTGCCCAAAAGTTTACCTATCGTATAATACCTTGTAGCATCAATCAAATGGTTGTACGCGTCAATAGGCTGGTTTATAAACTTTCCATCCTTGTTCTGTTCATATACATAATTCTTTAATTCTCTGATGTAATTGGTAGATCGTCTTGTCACACACAACTTATATTCCATCATTTTAAACAGACCTCCCATTACAGAACCTTTGTATTTATCAGCAGGGAAGATAATGACACCGGAATTGGCGATCTCTTGTATTAGTCTAGGATCGGCACTGTCAGCATACACAAATAACCGAAGCTTTTTCAACTCTTTGATTATTTCGCTTGTGAGCATATGCGTTCGATAACATTGCTCGTCCAAATACATCCGATCATCAAGAATACCACATTTTACAATAGCCGTTGGATCAGAGCTGTAGCCGAAGTCAAGGCCAACCGCAACTTGTTTGGCTTTTTCCGGGAAACTATCCACTATTTCATATTCGGGGAAGACCAAGCCTTCTGCCATAGCTTGCTGTCCTAAGCCGTATACCGTCCATAAAACCTTATTTTTGTGTTTAAGAGATTCTATCTCGTCAATAATAGTCTGTTCTAAAAATGGATTATCTTTATATGTAGAAATGAAATGATACGTACGTGGATCCTTGTTTAGCTCACACAGCCAATGTTCGTCTGAGAATGACGGATTGTAGTCTATAATAGAAAAATTAGTGGTACGCATGATGAGCTGCTGCCATTCCAAAAATGATATTTCATTTCCTTCGTTACAATACAGGATATTTCTCTTACGCCCTCTTATCTTCTGTTCGTCGCCGGTAGAGAAGAATTCAATAAAAGACTCATTAGGCAAAGTATATACCATTTCTGACTTGTTCATACACCGCCCATCCCACAATTTAAACTTATCCATCATTATCTCCTTGAAGTCTCTAAATACAGAACCTTTGAGTGCCGGCAACGTCTTGCGGACAATAGACAAAGAACATTTAGGATGCTGGATAACATAAGCCAGCAGGAAGATAAGTATGTTATAGGTCTTACTGCTTCGTGATGATCCTTGAGCCGAGACAATCTTATATCCGGCATCAAGAGCACCTTGCACTTCGGAGTATATTTTAGTCGTCTGTATCTTCATCTATTTGACTCCGTTTATCTATCACTTCGATTTTGATATCCTGACCTATGGGATTACCATTGCTGGTTATATCCTTTTTTTCCGGAGCATCCCAGCCCATCATCTTTGACAGACGGTCTAAAGCGTCTATCTTCGAGTACATTTTAACTTCGAATCCTTTATCTGTACTTTTGACCGACTGAATAGCCAATTGAAACGAAACAGGCAGTTTGGAAAGATCCTTGATCAAGAATACACGAAAATTGGCAGTTCTCCTGATCTCCAGCATATCAACGACATTTGCACGGGCAATATTGGTTAATATACCAACCGCTTCGTCCTTATTTAAATCAGACCTGTCCCTTAACTCTTTCTGCAGATGTTTTACCCTAGCCGCTATCTCACTTTTTTAAGAGCTCATACGCCCTGCTATTGACAGACTCGTCTTTCATCTTCGAACAAGAATACGCACGTCTATAAGCCTCAGACGCGTTTCCACATTCGAGGTAATAATTACAAAAGTTTTCTTGTTTTATAGTTAGAGGCATACCCTTGAGTTATAGTTTTACTCAAAGGTATTAATGCGTATCGAGGTGAGTAAATTGGATGATAGATAAAACACGACATTAGAGTGATTGTCGTGTTTTTATAATCTTTCAACTATTTCTTTATATATATATTCAATGTCCTGCTTAAATTCATCATATATTTGACAATGAAATACTAAGTTCTTCAAATTATCGGACACGGCTGATTTTCCATGCAATCCCCATACTTCCCCAACCTTTTCTCTTAATCCACTTTTCATTTTACCTCCAGCCAATGCCGAAGGAGAATATAACGAAAGGACAATATAGAGGAATTTTTTCTCTGAGTTACACTTTCCGGTCTAGGCGGGCAATCTCTTTTAGCGATAATTTCCGTGAACCACTTGTATAAAACAGGGATCATGTCTAAATCAGTCAACATTGGTTCTGTCAACTCTTTTCTCTTTTCGACAGATGAGCTATTTGCTCTCTTATCGATCTTATCTCTGCAATATCTTTAAACATACATAATTCTTAATTAAATTAATAATGAATTATGTAATATGAATTATAAGTAATGGCTTTGCTAATATCTAATAGCACAAATGTACTATAAATATTGATATAAAGAAAGGAATAATGAATTTAGGTGATTATATACATAATTGTCTATCTTTGCCCTATCAGTTCTTCCATTTTTAGGATACAATTTTGATTTTTGCGTGTAGTTTTGAGTGCAAAACAAAATAAGCGCTGTAAATCAAATGATTACAACGCTTATTGTGGAGCTGGAGAGATTCGAACTCTCGTCCAAACGAGGAACTAATCTGCTTTCTACATGTTTATCTTCGCCTTCGATTGTCGAGATCAAGCAAGACCGAAGCCACCCACTTAATCCTTATCCTCTAAATTTTCGCCTGAGACCCGAGGCTCATTTCAGACTATCTCCGATATTGCTGCACCACCTGATCGGAAAGCTTCGGAGCAACAGCATCCGGGTGATGTCACGTCCCCACAACTTTTGCAGGGATTAAGCTTGAATCTACTATACTTCGATTAAGCAGCGAGAGCGTAATTATTTTCGCCAGTTAATTGTTCGTTGTCTGAGATTTAAGTGCAAGCCAACCACGCACTACATGCTTACAAACCACTTCTGCCCGCTGTCAAAACCGGTCAGCCCCATGATTTGTGAATACAAAGATACGAAGAATCTCCGTATCTCCGTACTCTGTTTAGTTTTTTTATTCTATTACGCCAATTTCACGGAACCAGTCTTCAGCTCTGTCAGGCCATTCATTGACTGCTGCCCCGGTATCTCGCAGACCATAACCATGTCCGCCTTTACTATACAAATGCATCCAGGCAGGCACACCTGCTTCTTTCAAGGCATAATAATAGAAAAGGCTGCTGTTAATATATGACTTATCGTCTTCTGCCTGAATCAACATAGTCGGAGGTGTAGCCGGAGTTACCTTGAGCTCCGATGCCAACTGGAAGTTTTCACCATCCAGGTAAGCAGGATATACCAACAGGCAAAAATCCGGACGACAGCTAACCTTATCTGCTGCATCGACTGCCGGATAGGTTCTTTTTTCAAAGTTATTGCTAACCATAGCAGAAAGATGTCCCCCTGCAGAAAAGCCCATTACGCCAATACGCAGCGGATCCACATTCATCTCTTCTGCATGAGCTCTGACATAACCGATCGCACGTTGCAAATCCTGTAACGGAGCTTCATGTTTCTCACGACCTTCCCGGCGCGGAACACGATACTTAACCAATACCGCTGTTATTCCCAGGTTATTCAACCATTCACAAACTTCATCTCCTTCCAGGTCGTAAGCCAGAATATTGTAGCCGCCACCAGGGCA
>NZ_CP120850.1 GCF_029581355.1 Parabacteroides chongii
CAACTTATTTATTGACTCTGGAATTTCGTTACCGTTCTGCAGAAAACGATGATCTGTTTTGCTGCAGCAATACTGGCATTGATATTCGCCTTAGCTGTCTGTGTTCCCATCTTCTTCGGTGTGTCCCGAAATAACGGTCCGAATATTTAGCAGCCAAATCCGCATCGATAGCCGGCTTGATATCTGTGATATATTTAAAATCAGGACGTTCTTCCATCATCTTTACAAACCTGCTTCGCTGATCACTTCCTTACGGGCTACTCACAACGATAGCACCTTTTAGGCATTGAATTCTATTAATTCAAAATTGATGGATCCCTTTGTTTTGCGGCTGTTGCCTGAATATGCAGAGATAACTGACAAGACTTAAAGCCATCTGTGTAGAAGCTACTGCTTTCAATTGGGTCTTTCTCTATCACTTCTGCCGACAGAATGCATCAAAAGCATATACATCCATGCCGAAGCCTTTAGCAATACGTGCCACATTACGACCCACATTACCATAAGCCGTAATGCCCAGTTTTTTACCCTTCAGTTCTGTTCCGAAGTTCCGTTATAGAAGTTTTGACAGCATATACCAACATACCAAAACTAATTCGGCGACAGCATTGGAATTTTGCCCGGCGTATTCATCACACAAACGTTGTGTGCAGTCGCAGCAGCCAGATCCACATTGTCGTAACCGGCACCGGCACGAACCACTATCTTTAATTTTTCGCAGCTTCCAATATTTTGGAGCATCGATGATATCACTGCGGATGATTACCGCATTCGCATCTTTAACAGCGTCCAGCAATTGACTTTATCCGTGTATTTTCAAGAAGAGCCAGTTCATAACCTGCACCTTCAACCACTTCACGGATGCCTTTACTGCTATCGCAGCGAAAGGTTTATCTGTAGCAAACCAATACTTTTGTCATAGGATCAATGTAGTTTTTCAAATTTTTCATTGTTGCAACTAAAGTTTTACGCTGCTCTTCGGCATAGCGTTATAAAGAGAAGCACGGAATCCACCGACAGAACGGTGTCCTTTGATGCCTACCATACCGGCTGCAGATGCGAATTTATTAAATTCGTCTTCCAGTTCCTTATATTCGTCATTCATAACGAAACAAACATTCATAATAGAACGGTCTTCCACAGCAGCCGTAATTTTGAATAATTTATTCCGATCGATTTCATCATACAGAATTGCTTTTTTTTCAAGATTCATCTTTTTCAATAACAGCAACACCTTTTTCAAATTCTTTTTTATACCACTTCAATGTCTGCAATGCAGCAAAGATCGGAAATACAGGAGGAGTGTTGAACATAGAATCTTTTTGATATGAGTGTTGTAATTAACATGGTAGGAATTGCACGATCTACATGCCCCAAAGCATCCGTACGTACAATGGCCAAAGTGATACCTGCAGGAGCCGCATTTTCTGTGCACCGGCATAAATTATAATCATATTTGAGATATCGATCGGACGAGAGAAAATATCAGAAGACATGTCGGATACCAAACGTACATTCATATCAGGATCATAACGCATTTCCGTACCATAGATCGTATTGTTAGATGTAAAGTGGAAATAGTCCGAATCTTCTGCGACTTTATAGCCTTTAGGGATATAGGTGTAGTTAGCTTCCTTTGAAGATGCTACAACATCCACTTCTCCGAATAATTTAGCTTCCTTGATCGCATTAGAGGCCCATGTCCCCGTATCCAGATAAGAAGCTTTTTTGTTCAACAAGTTAAAAGGAACCATACAAAACTGCATGCTGGCACCACCACCCGTAAATACACAACTTCGTAACCAGCCGGCACATCCAGTAAACTCTTTGATCAAAGCTCTGGCCTCGCTGTTTACTGCAACAAATTCTTTACCTCTGTGAGATACTTCAAGAATTGATAACCCTGTACCTGCGAAATTCTCAAAAGCTGCTGCTGCATTCTTAATCGTGTATTCGCTCAGAATGGAAGGTCCTGCAGAAAAATTGTGCTTCTTCATATCTATTTCTTTTTAATGTTATATATTATTTAAGTAACGTGTTTTTCGAAAACAGGCGGCTAATGTACGAATTAAATTGAAATTTGAAAATCAAACCCGAAAATTATTAGCAAAAAGGCACATATTCATCATTTTCACTGTCTTTACACAGTCAATTTTCTGCTTTCAATTATCAATTGTCAATTACTAAAACCGATCTCCCACAATTTTTTTTTCATCTGTTCAATCAGTTTCTGTTCAGCTGGATTATTCTGCCCTTTCCAAAAGCATTGATTCAATACTTCCTTGGGCAAATATTCCTGTTCAACAAAGTTGTTCTTATAATCATGTGCATATTTATATTCTTTCCCATACTCCAACTCCTTCATCAAAGCCGCTGGAGCATTCCGCAAATGAAGCGGAACCGGAAGATTACCAGTACGCTCTACCAAAGCCAATGCGTCATTGATTGCCATATAGGCAGAATTACTTTTTAGGGCTACTGGCGGATAAATTGTCGTTTCGGCCAGGATGATACGCCCTTCCGGCCAACCGATCTTCTTCAAAGCATCAAAACAGGCATTCGCCAGCACAACGCATTGGGGTTAGCCAATCCTATATCCTCCGATGCAGAGATTACCAGCCTCCGGGCAATAAACCTGATCCTCCCTCCTGCCACCATACGTGCCAACCAATAAATAGCTCCATCAGGGTCACTTCTGATCGATTTGATAAAAGCTGAAATAATATCATAATGCATCTCTCCGCCTTTATCATATGCTGCTGGATTTTCCTGCAAACGGTCTACTACTTTCTGATCCGTTATCTCGATCTTATCCGTTTCTTCTGCCGATATGACCAGTTCCAGTATATTCAGTAATTTCCGTGCATCTCCACCCGAATAACGAAGCATAGCATCTGTCTCTGTCAGGACAATATCTTTTCTTTTAATACGATATCCTCTTTGACCGCATGATTCAATAAGGTAAGCAAATCACTTTTATCCAACGATTTCAATACATAAACCTGACACCTGGATAATAGCGGACGGATCACTTCAAAAGAAGGATTTTCCGTTGTAGCCCTGATCAGCGTAACCACTCCCGTTTCTACAGCATTCAACAAAGAATCCTGCTGGGATTTACTGAAACGATGTATTTCATCAATAAATAAAATAGGCGATACCGTATTGAAAAACGATTGCTCTTTGCTTTTCAATCACATCACGTACATCCTTCACACCCGAACTGATAGCACTCAATGTATAAAAAGGTGCCTCCAGTTTATTGGAAATGATCTGTGCCAGTGTGGTCTTACCTACTCCCGGTGGTCCCCACAAAATAAAAGATGGGACCCGGCCAGCATCTATCATTTTCCTCAACACGGCTCCTTGCCCTACAAGGTGCTTCTGTCCGATATAATCATCCAGTGTTTTCGGACGTAATCTCTCTGCTAAAGGTTGATTCATCATGCAGACAAAAGTCGGATATTTTATTTACTTTTCAAAGCATAACCAGCGTAAAAATTAATCCGTAAACAAATGTTTGAGAACAGATTTTTATAACAAAAAGTCAACTGATTAACCCTAATACCAAAGTCAAACATATACAATACTAGCATTTTGTCAACAAACATTAGAGAACACAGAAATCCCTCCATCATTTCTTCCACGTTCCCTAATGCCATTATCCAATATCATTTAACACTTGACAGACTCGATAAGTCACGAACCACAGTCATGTCCATAATATTACTGTATATCTCTGTTGTACGCACACTTTTGTGTCCTAAAAGCTTCTGTACAGTCGTAATATTTGCACCGTTATATAATAATAATGTAGCGTTCGTATGCCGGGCCGTATGGAATGAGACTTTCTTATCTACATTCGCCATCTTACAAATCCGGCGCAATTGCTTGTTCACGTTCGAATTGGAAGAGACTGGCATATCGAACAAGGTCCACGGATTATTCTTATAACGCTCGTAGATAGGAAGAGATTTCCCATCAAACAATAAGAACAAAGGCAGACGAACATGGACATCTGTTTTAACAGATGAATAGATCAACCAGACTTTTATCTTCGATAAAGAGAAAATTATCCTTCGTGATACTTACGATATCCGAAAAACGAAGCCCAGTATAGCAACTGAACAAGAACATATCCAGTGTCCGTTGCAGCGTCCGGCGACCTTTCAGATTTAAACTTTCCAACTGCTCCAATTCTTCCGGTGTAAGATGAGTTCGTTTGCTTTCCATATACTTTATTTTATATTTGCGGAAAGGATAACGGTGCAAATCAAACAGATCCTTATTGATAGCCAGGTTTATGTAGCGCTTCAAATGCTTCATATGTTTAGCAATCGTATTCCGATGATATTTATTTACCAGCATATAATGCTCGAAATCGCAAAGAAAATTAAAGCTCAGATCATTGAAACTCACATCCGCTTGAAACGAAGACAACACCTGTAATGTCGAAAAATGATTCTTCAGCGTTGACTGTTTCAGATTACTCTGAGTGATCTCATTTTTCATAAACAAAGAAAAAGAAGTCTGACCAGCATCAGGTTTCTCTTTCAGATCACTCAAAGAAAACTCTTTACCACTATGAGCAACTTCAAGCTCCACCTGTTCCAATTCTGCAAATGAAATTAGTCAGATACTGATTTAAAGACTCCATATTAGGATGATTCTTCACTGCTTTTTCTTTGCATCCCACTGAAAAGGCTTGACATAAACCTTTGTCGAAAAATACTTTTTCTGCTTGTTCAGGTAGGCTTCTACCTGAATCAAAGCTTTTACCCTCTGAGTTCAACTGTTTTTACGGTTGAACACCAAGTTATAAATTACTTTTTCCATGATATATAATTATTTTCTGAATGAAACACGAAGGAACAATAATTAGTTCTTTTCTTATGTCTAAGACAAATTAAAAATTTGTTATTACATATTTACCGGAGTTCCGAAAAGACGATATCACGTCTTACCCTTGCCTTAAAAAACAAATGATCCGGAAAACTCATTTCTACTATGAGTGTACAAAGATAAAAGAGACTTACTAATCATAAAAAACAAAAAACAAGAAGTAGCTTTCCAAAATGGATACAAAAAGCCTTTTTGCCCACTCGGTTCTAAAACAAAACAAGATTATTATTATTTTCTAATGTTAGAAAGAAAAATCATTGAATGTAACTCTTTTGATTATTCATAAGAGAAATAGTATCAGATTATTATATATCCGGGGATTAAAGCAAGAAAAAAACAGATGTTCTTCTACCCAAAAAAAATGTTGTAAATGCTTTGTTTGTATAATCATTCAAAGCATCTACAACATTTTTATCAATATATCAAAACTACCTTATACAGTAGGTTGAGGCGCTGCAGGATTGTTGTCTTTATCTGCAATACCTTTATTGGTTTCCATTTCACATTGCGGAATACGATAAATCAAAATCTGAGACTCCGGTTCTATATTATACTGAACAATAGCAGCATAATTCGTATTCTTACGTACGATAGGTTTTTTTAGGCGTAAAACATCGAACAAAGAAAAACCTTCACCCCAAAATTCCATACGACGTTGCAACCAAATTTCATCCTGCAAATCCTGAGCAGAAGAAGCCGTACAACTGTATGACGGATTACGATACGTTTTTACGAAATCTTCCAATGTACGTTTTGCTGCAGATACGTTTCCGGACATTGCTTCACCTTCCGCTTTGATATAGTACATTTCTCTCCACACGCATTAAAGGCCAGTCCTGAGAGTTGGTCGTATTACCCATTACATCCTGATAAGCACCAAATTTCACATTAGCATAAGGTGTCAAACCAAAATAATCAATCACAGATTCACCTCCAACTGAAGCATTATCAACCAAAGTAGAGGTTGTATCCGGAGAAATAAACCATTGTTTACGGATGTCTGTATCCGGAATCTGATTATATAATGCAGAACTTACATAACGCCATGCACCTGTCAAAGTTGTATATCCGTTACCAGTCAATGAACACAAGTGCGACGGCCAGTTGATGATACCGGTCGTTACAACATCATTATCCGGAGTAATCATCACACCCCACAACCAGGAATCAGCAGAAGCTGAATTGAAAGCCGGTTTTGACACTTCAGCCAAAGAATACGGAGTTCCACCAGCCAAAGCCTTTTCTGCATCCTTAGCAGCATCTGCCCACTTCTGCATTAACAGATTGGCACGAGCACGCAGACCATAAGCAACAGCTTCGTCAATCTTGTCCTTATTTGTACCGTTATCATTACCTGCCAATAATTCAACAGCTTGATTCAAATCAGACATAATCAATTCATAAACCTGAGCAACTGTAGCACGCGGATTCGTCTGCATTTCTTCTTCTGTCATTCCTTCTGTAATGATCGGAACACAAAGATCATTTTCATGACCAACATATGTAAATTGATAAGTCTGAGCTAAATTCAGATAATCGAAAGCACGGGCAGCTAAAGCCTGACCACGATAAACCAACATAGTGGGATCATCAGTCCCCTCTGTCAATGCAATAACATCATTTGCTGCTTTCAGATGGTTATAATATGTCTTCCAAATCAATTCGCCTTCAGAACTATATAAAGACGATCTGAATAATTTGAGAACGATTAAACCAGTTATAACCGTAAGTCGTACAAGGCATATCTTGACAACTTTGATCATAAAACTGGAAAACGGCTGCTATACCATAATCATTGTGATATGTATTTGCATCATCGGAAATAGTGCCGAATACATTCAACTGGGCTGACATTGCATTCACACCAGCTATCACCATATTCGGACGCTGTTCGATAATATCCTCGTTTTGTTCGCCACCTACATATTGACCTTCCGGCAATTTATCCAAATCACAGGAAGCCAGTGCTAAAGCAACACCTGCGAACATTAAATATTTATTTGTCATTTTCATATTCTCTAAATACATTTACGGATTAGAAATTCAAAGAGATACCGCCTGAGATAGTGCGGATCGGTGAATAAACATTATCAGAAGACACATAACCCTGACGTGGATCAAGCCCTTTACGCGCTGTGAGTAATGCAACATTATCTGCTACGAAATACAAACGAATACCCTCAACCTGGAACTTCCGTGTCAATGATTTCGGCAATGTATAACCGAATGTGATATTCTGTAAACTCAAATAATCGGAACTTGTCAGGAAACGGTCCGTCAATCTGTTAGCATACTGATCTTGTACATTCATACGGGGAACATCTGTATTTTTATTTTCCGGAGTCCAGGCATTCAACATATCTTTATGCCAAGCAGATCCCTGAGCATCAACACTCATCAAACCTTGATAGGTATAATCCAAAACACGTCCGCCTAACTGATAAGCAAATGCAATAGAGAAATCGAATCCGTAAGCAGTGAAGCTAGTTCCAAAACCGCCATATACTTTCGGCAAAATATCACCTGTAGCAAAACGATTATTAGAAGCTACAGAATATTCAGTAGTAACTGTATTACCATCTTTATCCGGTTCCAATAATGCCCACTGGCTTTCACCTGTTTCCGGATTAACTCCCGCATATTTAGGCAAATAAAGTTGATACATAGATTCATCTTCACGATAAATACGAGAACCATCAATCAACTGTCCATTCAATTCAGGGGCTAATTCCAACACTTTATTCTTAAAATGCGTCAAGTTCAAATTGATATTCCAGCTAAAATTCTTTGTATCAATGATAGCAGAGTTCAAATCTACTTCAACACCACGGTTTACCATTGAACCTACATTTTCCGGATAACGGAATATCCCATAGACGGAGAAACCGGCTTAAAGTAAAGCATATCAGTTGTCTTACGTGAGAAGTATTCAGCAGTACCACTTAACTTTCCACCCTTTAAATTAAAGTCAAATCCGGTATTGAAACTGTGTGATGTTTCCCAAGTGATGTCCGATTACCTTTATAATACAAAGAGGTTGCAAAATCGCCATTACTATTAGATAAGGTTAGCTGATCCATATAAGGATAGTAGTTACGGTATAAAACCACCTTGAAACATCAGATTATCATTACCCTGTAAACCATAGCTAATTTTGAACTTCAACATATCGATCCAATTCTGATCAGCTAAGAAAGCTTCCTTTGTTCATCAACCAGCCAGCACCGATTGACCGTAAATTACCCCAACGGTTATCCGGATGGAAAGCAGAAGAAGCATCACGACGGAAAGAAGCAGAACCGAAATATTTGCCATCATAATCATATTGTACACGGAACAACCAACCTTCTGTAGCATAATTGTTTGTGTAAGATGCATTGTTAAGTTCAGGATACCATTGTTCAGTTCAGGAACATTCGGGTTATACAACTTCTCACGACTACCATACAGATAAGAATACTTATAATTATAGTTTTCGTGACCTGCCAAAACATCCAAATTGTGAACATCATTGAATGTCTTATTGTAAGTCAACAAATACTGCTGGTTTGTACTGAATGAGCGAGTAGCTTCAGTATTGATAATACCACCAACACCACTTGTTTCTGAATACTGTCCGTAAAATGGATTTATTAAATCTCTCATACGTACGTTATTTGCATCAACACCGATATTGATTTTAGCTTTAATGCCACCCCAAATATCAATATCAGCAAACCATTTACCGCTTACTACATCACCGTAATAGTTTCTCTTATCCAACATATAGCTAGCCAGCGGATTCGCATTCGAACTACGTTTTCACGGCTGAAGTTTGTATCAGATCCGTAATCATAGCGCTTGTAACCACGATTGTCAGTCATGATATTTCCTTCTGCATCACGGATATACATCGGATAAATAGCCCCCATTATATTAGCAGCATAGAAAGCATTACCATTGGAAGTACCACCTTCTGTATCCTGTTCACGGCTGTCATAATGAGTAAATGAGACATTACCACCCATTCTCAACCAAGATTTCACTTGATATTCCGCTTTCAAACGAGCTGTATAACGTTGAAAACCTGAGTTCGGAACAATACCCTTATCATCCAAATAACCTGCAGACATATAATAGTTCATTTTTTCAGTAGCTCCGCTGACACTCAAGTTATATTCTTGACGGGTATTGTTTTCGAACAATTCATCGCTCCAGTTGTCAGGTTTATAATAATATGTACCATCACTGTATCCTAATTTTGCATTCGGATTCAATCTACCATCCATGCCGATCAGCCGTTCACCATTCGGTAAAGTAAATACTTGATATCCTAAATAACTGCTGGAAAGCATAGCGTTATTTGCATAAAGATTTGCATTAGCTAGATCACCCGCCGCCGCATATCCTTCCAAGTCTCCATTATAAATAGCCGCATAAGCCAATTCATAGAACTTACCCGGATCTGTTACAGCTTCGTATGAAGGAATACCGCGTTTGTTAACACCCCATTTAGCATCAAATGTCACGCGAGCATCACCGGACTTACCTTTTTTAGTAGTGATTAAGATTACACCATTAGCACCACGAGCACCATACAAAGCATTCGATGCTGCATCTTTCAACACTGTCATCGATTCAATATCAGAAGTGCTGATTGCTGAAATTTCGCCATCGTAAGGAACACCGTCCACTACATACAATGGCTTATTGCTGGCAGAAATAGAACCGATGCCACGGATACGTACTTCAGCATCTTTACCTGGCTGTCCGTTATTGTTGGTTGTTTGTACACCGGCAACCTGACCAGCCAAAGCACCTGTCAGGTTGGCTGCCTGACGTGCTGCAATCTTTTCGGTTTTAATCGTTGCAGCCGATCCGGTAAATGCAGATTTCTTTGCAGTACCATACGCAACAACCATAACTTCATCAAGCACTTGATTATCACCTTCCAACATTACATTTAATACTGGTTTTACAGCTACTTCCTGGCTTTTCATACCTACGTACGAAATTACCAAAGTCTTTGCAGAACTTGGTACATCCAAAGAGAACGCACCATCAAAATCAGTCACTGTACCGACCATCGTACCCTTTACGACAATCGATGCACCAATAATTTTCATTGTCATCCGCCGAAATAACAGTAATTGTTACTTTGGTCGTCTGAGCATTAGCCTTTTTCCAATGTAAAAAAAAAACAGGCAAAATAGAAGATAAGTGAAAAAAGATCCAACGTTCTTCATAGACACACTTTTTATTTAACTTATAGATAACTAATTTGTACTATATTATGTATAATTCGCCTAAAACCTATTCTAAAACATATCTGAGAAGCTGCAAATGTAATAATAAATTTATTATAACACTACAAATGTAAGAGGAATTTAAAAAAACAGACTGTTAATTAACTAAATAGTCCTTCAAATGAATAATTTTCTGATAATTATTCATCTTCCTATTTCATAAATTAACAGGGCTGATAGTTTAAATTTTCTTATTTTTAACCGGACCTTGTTTATTCTTCTATTTAAGTAAATCATGCTCTAAAAAGGTGTTGGGTCCATTTTGGTAGAAAAGACAAAGCTTTTTTTGCCCTAAATTTATGCAGAAATACAGTACGCACTGTTGAAACGTAACGCCGCATGGATCTTTTTCAATACTCATTTTTCGTATAAAGCATCTTGATCTTTTATTTTTTACTCTAAAAAAGTCGTAATCAAGAATATTTCTATTTCTAAATTAATAAGATAAAAAGTGCATAAAAGTTACCCATATCTATATAGTAATGTACTCCCCTGAGTCTGCTCATCATGAATGATGGGTGATAAGTGAATAAAAAACATAGTTCTGCAAAGACTCTGGTAATTTCGTACGTGGGTATGGAAACCCAAGAATTGGCAATTAAGCCTAAACTGCGGGTACTAATGGAGTCTAGTTCACAGGCTTTGGAAGAAGTAATGGTCGTAGCTTACGGTACGGCAAAGAAATCAGCGTTCACAGGATCTGCATCTACAATGAAAGCAGAAAAGATTGCAGAACGCCAAGTTGCAAACGTTACAAATGCTTTGGCTGGTCAGGTAGCCGGTGTACAGGGTGTGAGTGCAAACGGACAACCGGGAAAAGCTGCTACTATCCGTATCCGTGGTATTGGTTCTATGAGTTCTAGCAGTTCTCCTTTATACGTAGTTGACGGCGTTCCTTATGATGGTGATATTGCAGCGATCAACCCGAACGATATCGAATCGATGAGTGTACTGAAAGATGCTTCTGCCAGTGCAATCTACGGAGCACGTGGTGCAAATGGTGTTGTATTGATTACAACTAAAAAAGGTACTGCTAGAGAAGCAGTAGTAACTGTCGATGCAAAATGGGGTAGCAATTCACGTGCCGTACCTCAATATAATGTAATGAAAGACCCTGCCATGTATTATGAAACAGCATACAAGGCTCTGTATAACAGCAAATTTTTATGCCGGAGGAAGTGCTGCGGATGCTCGTGCTTATGCATTGAATAATATTTTTCTTCAGACAATGGTGGAGTAGGATATCAGGTTTATACTACTCCTAACGGAGAAGATTTTATCGGTACAGACGGTCGTATCAATCCTAATGCAACATTAGGTTACAGTGATGGTTCTTATTATTATACACCGGATGACTGGTATGATAATACTTTTAATAAAGGAAATTTACGTCAGGAATATAACGCAACAGTATCAGGTGCTTCTGAAAAAGATCAATTATTATTTCTCTTTAGGTTATTTGGATGATGCAGGTATTATTTCCGGCTCAGGTTTTACTCGTTATACAGGGCGTTCAAAAAGTAGACTACCAGGCAAAAAGAGCTGGTTGAAGATTGTGCAAATATGGCTTATACATATTATGACAGTAAGGCTCCGGATGCTCAGGACAAATGGGGTTCATCCGTAACCTTTTCTATATTACCGACCTGATTGCTCCGGTTTATCCGATCTATGTAAGAAATAATGACGGTAGCATAAAGGTGGATAATCGCGGTTATACTGTTTATGACTTTGGTAACTCTACAGGTCAGGTTCGTCCTTTCATGCCTATGGCTAATCCGGGCGTAACTTTGGAACTGGATAAATTCCATGCATATACAGATGTATTGAATACTAAATTTTACGCAATCGTTGATTTGTATAAAGGCTTGCAGTTTACAGCAAATGTCGGTGTAAACTCAAGTAACCAAAGAAGTTCTATCCTGAACAATCCTTTTTATGGCGGAGCTGTTGGTTCTGAAGGTTATGTAAACGTTAAGAATGAAAGAAATATCGGTTTGAACCAGCAATATTTGCTTACTTATAAGCAAAGTTTCGGTTCACATAATATCGACGCATTGGTAGGTTATGAATCTTATAATCTGAAAATCCAGAAAATGGAAGGTTCAAACAAAAAACTTTATAACCCGTTCATTGGTGAACTTAGCAATGCTATCCAAACACCTCCGACTGTAAGTTCCTCTACGGATACTTATTCTACACTCGGTATTCTGGCTCGTGTTCAGTATGACTATGATGGAAAGTATTTTGCTTCTGCTTTTATCGCCGCGATGCTTCTTCACGTTTCCACCCGGATCACCGTTGGGGTAACTTCGGTAGTGTTGGTGCTGCGTGGTTGATGAACAAGGAAGAGTTCTTCAAGAACTGGATGCTACATGGATCGACTTGTTGAAGATAAAAGCCAGTTATGGTGTACAAGGTAATGACAACTTGTTGCTTACAGATGGTATTACTCCTAACTATGCTTATTTGGATCAGTATACTGTATCTAACAGTGCTGGTGATTTTGCAACATCATTTACTTACAAAGGTAATAAGGATATAACCTGGGAAACTTCATATAGTTTTAATGCCGGTCTTGAATTTACCTTGTTCAAAGAAAGATTAAGCGGTAGTTTCGAATATTTCAGCCGTAAGACAGTCGATTTGCTTTACAACCAGCCGGTGCCTATTTCATTAGGTTATTCAACGATCCCGATGAATGTTGGTTCTATGAGAAATGCAGGTGTTGAATTAGATTTGAATGCTGATATTATCAGAACGAAAGATTTGACATGGTCATTCAATCTGAACATGACTCATTATAAGAACAAGATTCTTGATCTGGCAGAGACAGCAAAGAATAATGGCGGTATCAAGAGTTCTGTAACTATCCGTAATGTCGGAGGTTCTTTGTATAACGCATATTTGGTTAAAGATGCAGGCGTTGATCCTGAAACAGGCAAGGCTTTATATTATGTAGATCCGGATAATGGAGACATGACTACTACTGATGATTTCAGTGCAGCCAAGCAATCAGATTTAGGTTCTACTTTGCCTAAGATATACGGAGGTTTCGGTACTTCTGTTCAATATCGCGGATTTGACGTTTCTGTAGGATTGTCTTATCAATTGGGTGGTAAAGTGTACGACTATTCTTACCAACAGTTGATGCACAGTGGTGAGGCAAATACAGCAGGTACTAACTGGCACAAAGATATTTTGAATGCATGGAGTGAAACCAATAAAGGCAGCAATATCCCTCGTATCAGCAGTGCAGATAAGAGAAATCAGGATTTGTCTTCACGATTCCTTCAGAGCTCTAACTATTTGAGCTTGAATAGCGTGATGGTAGGATATACATTCCCGAAAAAATGGACAACTAAATTTATGGTAAATAACTTGCGTATCTTCTTCTCTGGAGATAACGTGGCACTTATCGCTTCCGAGAAAAGGTCTTGATGCTCGCCGTAACTTAGGTGTTGCATACTTCGGTAATGATGATGCCGTAGGTGCAAAATATTCTGCACTCCGTAGTTTGTCAGGAGGTATCAGTGTTACATTCTAATTTATTGTAAACAAAAAAGATGAAGATTATGAAATTTATAAATAAATCATGGATATTAATTCCGGGACTGGTTTTGGCAACTGCCTCTTGTACAGATCTAGATACACAACCCGAAGGCGGAAATTCTACTTCTGACCAGAAACAGGAAATAGCGGAAGCAATTCCCGAACGTGTAGCAGCCGATTTGAGCGGTATGTACTTTTCAATCGGTAAACAGTATTGTGTGTATGGTGAAGATAATCCACGTGATGACGACTTCGGTTATCCGGCAGCTTGTTTGTCGCTGGATTTGAATGGAGCGGACATGGTGAGTGATGCCAGTGGATATAACTGGTTCTCCGTTGCCAGTGAATATGCGGATAGAATATATAATTATGCAAATCCGAATATGCGTTGGGCTATGATTTACAACCAGATTAAAATGGCAAACGATATTATCGCCACTATCCCGGAAGATAATACGGATAAAACACTTAATTACTATAAGGCACAAGCTATCGCAACCCGTGCATTCGATTATCTGACACTGGTTCAGCAGTATCAGTTCACTTATAAAGGAAATGAAAGTAAGCCGGCTGTTCCGATTGTGACAGATAAGGTAGAAGGTGATCTGTTGAATAATCCGCGTGCATCTGTTCAAGAAGTATATGACTTGATCATGGACGACCTGAATACTGCAATTCCTTTGTTGGAAGGATACAACAGAAAGTCTAAAAACGAGATCGATCAGAATGTGGCTTATGGACTTCGCGCTCGTGCAAATCTGGTTATGCAAAACTGGGCTGCTGCTTATGAAGATGCAACAAATGCATTAGGCGGATATACTCCTTATAGCCGTGACGAAGTAAGCAAACCGGGTTTCGTTGATTCTAATGACCATAACTGGATGTGGGCGTTGATTCTGACTCCGACCAATATGCCGGATGCTTATCCTTCATGGCCTTCTGTGATTTCTTCTTTCTCTGGTGATTCATATTCTTGTGGTGTTGGATGTTATAAAATGATCAATACGCTGCTTTATACGAAGATACCGGATACGGATGTAAGAAAAGGATGGTGGGTAGATGAAAAACTGGATTCTCCGAACCTGAAAAATGTATCTTGGAGAGGCTACGATGGACAACCTATCGGACCGTTGGTAGTTCCTGATGTAAAAATGGCATATCTTCCTTATACAAACGTTAAGTTTGGTGCTTATCAGGGTATTTTGGGGAATAACATCAATGCCGGTGACTGGTGTATGATGCGTGCAGAAGAAATGATCTTGATCCAGGCTGAAGCTAAAGCTATGAGCGGAGATCTCGGTGGTGGAAAACGTATCCTGGAAGATTTCGTAAAGAATTATCGTGATCCGTCTTATACAAGCAAAGCTACTTCTGCTACAGGATTCCAGGATGAAGTATGGATGCAGCGCCGTGTTGAATTGTGGGGAGAAGGATTTGCTTTATTTGATATCCTACGTCTTCAGAAAAATGTTGTTCGTTTCAACAATCGTGTCGAGAGTAACTTCCCGGATGGATTCAAATTTAATTTGGCTGCCAACAACGGTTGGTTGCTGATGCGTATCCCGCGTAATGAAATTAATGCCAACAACGGTATTTCGGAATCAGACAATAATAATGAAGGTACATTACCACAGAGTGGTGAAGGTGCAGGTCTGACTGATGGAGTAGTTGACTAATTAGAATTTGCAATATTATAGAAAAGAAGGTGTCCTCAGGATGCCTTCTTTTTTGTTCGCCCAAACATGTTCCCCCTACTCAGTGAAGGATATCAGGTAACACCAAATAACTTTAATTACAAGTAGTATCTATTTCTTATAAGAAATAAAAGTGCTATATTTGCTTTTAGTTTTACTTATAAGTAATAAAAAATGAAAACTCCGGAGTTCTATAATAGAGATTTATATCTTGATCGTATCAAACCATTTGTCAATACACAGATGATAAAAGTTCTGACCGGTCAACGCCGTGTTGGAAAAAGTTTTCTTCTTTTCCAATTAATGGATTATATACGCATCTCATACCCGCTTTCGGATATAATCTATATTAATAAAGAATTGTTTGAATTCGACAGCTTAAAAGACTATGCAGATCTGATAAATTATGTAACACAGAAACGTAATGATCCGAACAATAAATGTTTTTTGTTTATTGATGAGGTACAGGATATTGCGAGTTTTGAGAAAGCATTGCGACATTTCTTTGCAGAAGGAAGTTATGATATATATTGTACTGGAAGTAATGCTAATATGCTTTCAAGTGAATTGGCAACCTATTTAAGCGGTCGGTACATCGAATTTAAAATATATAGTTTGACTTATAAAGAGTTCTTACTGTTTCATAAGTTGGAAGATAGTTCCGATTCTTTCACTAAGTTTTATAAGTTTGGAGGTTTACCATATTTAATAAATCTACCTTTTAATGAATTACTGGTTTCGGATTATTTACGAAGTATTTATGACACAATTATACTTAAGGATGTAGTAAATAGATATAATATAAGGAATGTCAGACAGTTACAGGATTTAACAATATATTTGGCTGATACGATTGGTAATTTGTTTTCAGCCAATAAAATAAGTGAATACCTTAAATCTCAACGTGTCGATTTGCCTCCTAAAACCATATTAGAATACTTGAATTATCTGAATAATGCTTACTTTGTAAAAAGGTTACGTCCGTCAGATATCCAGGGAAAACGTCAGTTTCAAATCGGAGAAAAATATTATTTTGAAGATTTGGGGATTCGACATGCGATCCGTCCTTTCAGAGCAAACGATATAGCACAAGTATTAGAGAATATTGTATGCCATCATCTTCTTGTCAACGGCTACACTTTATCGGTAGGAAGGGATGGAGATAAAGAAATAGACTTCGTTGGTGTGAAAGATGGAGAAAAAATATATATACAAGTAGCCTATTCTGTAATGGATCCCAAAACTTATGAGCGTGAATTTGGAAACCTCTTAGCAATAAAGGACAATTATCCTAAGATGGTTATTACAATGGATGAAATAGAGGGGATTTCATATGAAGGAATAAAACAGATTCCGATCCGCAAATTTTTGATGGAATTCAAATAACTTTCCCACTTTGTTAAGCAGTTAGAAAACCTTGTATATCGGGTAGAATTTGAGTGTTTATATTTTAATATCAAATTCTACCCGATTTATTATATCTAATTTAAACAGTGTAAAACTTGTTGATAATCAATATTAAAATACACTTCCGATTTAATAATAAATCTCTAACAAATGTATTTTCCATATTAGTAAACAAATAACATACAAGCATATAACATTCTATTAATCAGTGATTTAGTAATGCGCGTAGTTCTGCAAAGACGCTGGTCGTTTCTTACGTAGGTATGGAAACTCAAGAGCTGGCGGTGTCTTCCAGGGTTTATATCAAGTTGAAATCAGATACACAGAACCTCGATGAGGTTGTCGTTGTAGGCTATGGAACTCAACGCAAGAAAGATGTTACAAGCTCTATCGCCAAAGTTGGAGGCGAAGCGCTTAGCAACCTGGTAGCATCCTCATTTGATACCCAGCTGGCAGGACGTGCTGCCGGGGTACAAGTTACAACCCCTAGCGGAGTACTCGGTGCTGGACCTCAGTTTAAGGTTCGCGGTATGAGTACCATCAGCTCCAGCTCACAACCACTGTTTATTGTAGACGGTATGCCTATCGCTACCGGAGACAATGGAGATGGTAAAACCGGTGCTGGGACAGTTGTATGCTTCATTCAATGCCATGTCGGATATAAACCCGAATGATATTGAATCAGTTGAAATATTAAAAGACGGTGCTGCTACGGCCATTTATGGTTCACGTGCAGCGAATGGCGTTGTTTTGATCACTACGAAAAAGGGAACAAAAGGACGTGCTAAAGTTACTTATGACGGATATGTAAGTGCAGCCAGTGCAGCTAAATTACATGATCTTTTGGGTGCAAAAGATTTTGTCATGATCGCTAATGAAAAATTAGAGAACTGGGATGAGAAAGGACAAGCGGTTTATAATGCTTCAGATCCTGATACAAAATGGAACGATTATATCTTCCAGACCGGTTTCCAGCATAATCACAACGTTGCTGCCAGCGGTGGTACAGACAAAAGTCAGTATTATGTATCTTTCGGGTTTACAGAGCAGGAAGGTATTGTTCGTTCAAATGATATGAATCGTCTGACTTTGAAAGCCGATTTGACCCAGCAGGCAACAAAATGGTTACGTATTGGTTTGAATGGCCAAATGAGCCGGACCAAATTGAATGGTATATCAAATTCGGAAAACTCACTGGGTGGTGTAGGTTTTGCCGGAGTTCGTATGCTTCCGAATGTGGCCGTTTTCGATCCTAATGATGTAACAGGTTACAATATTGATAAAGAAAGCCGTAAAACATTGGGACGCGGAAACAATCTTTCTTATATCGACAATGGTATTCAAAACATCGTTTGGGCATTGGATAATAATGTGAACCGCTCTACCAATACACGTACCATCGGTGGTGGTTGGGCTGAGATCACTATTATAGACGGACTTACACTGAAAACTCAGGGAGGTCTCGATATCTCTAATGTAAAAGACTTCATGTATTGGGATTCTGAATCAGGTGACGGTTATGGACGTAAAGGTTTGCTTGAAGAAGTAAATACAACTTACGAAAACTGGAACTGGCAAAATATCCTGAATTTTAACCGTTCATTTAACGATGTGCATAATTTAAGTGCAACAGCTGTTCAGGAATACACTCACAGTGAGTATGAATATACAGATGCTGCCGTTCAGCAGTTGTCCGACAGGTTCTTTACAGACCATATTATCTCCAATACTTTTGGAATAAAAGATATCGGCGGATACAAAACATTTAACGGGCTTGCTTCTTATATGTTCCGTGCGAACTACAATTATGATAGTAAATATTATGCAGGTGCATCTATCCGTTACGATGGATTGTCCAGTTTGCCGAAAGATACTCGCTGGGGTACGTTTTGGGGAGCTTCTGTTGCATGGCGTTTATCCCGTGAGAACTTCTGGAAAGATTCTCAGGTGAACGAATGGTTCAACGATTTGCGTATTCGTGCCAGCTACGCTACATTAGGTAATTCAGATTTGGGTAATAACTTCCCGTATTTGGGAACTTATGGAGCGAAACTGTACGGCTCGCAATCCGGTGTTGCCTGGAACCGCATGGGTAATAACAACCTGAAATGGGAAACGACCGAAACTTTCGATTTAGGCCTGGATGGTTCTTTCTTCAACAACCGTCTGACATTTGAGCTGGCTTATTGGCAGAAAAATTCAAAAGACCTTGTATTGGAAGTTCCGACTCCTCCGACAATGGGTATTCCTTACAATTCATATTACGATAACATTGGTAAAATTAAGAACTCCGGATTTGAGCTGACCGTAAGTGGAACAGTTATCTCAACGAAAGATTGAACTGGCGTTCAGAATTGAACTTCTCTACTGTAAAGAATACAGTTAAGTCATTGTATGGTGGAACTGATATCATTGACAATTATACAATTATTCGCGAAGGTGAGTCTTATCGTTCACTATACGGATACGACTATTACGGTGTCAATATGGTAAATGGTAACCCTATCTGGAGAAAAGCTGATGGCAGCCTGGTTCAGTTCGATACATTCGGCTCGTATGACTATGTTGAATATGATCCGTCCAATGCTAAAGACGTATCCAAACCATCCTCTTTAGGATCCAGCGACCGTAAAATATTAGGTTCATCTATGCCTACCTGGTATGGTGGATGGAACAATACAATAACCTATAAAGATTTTGATTTGAATGTATTCCTTCGTTTCTCAGGCGGTAATAAAATCATGAATGCCTCTCGCCAGAGCGCTTTGATGAATATGGAATTTGCTAATAACGGTAAGGAAATTTTAGGCAGATGGGTATCTCCTACACAAACGGGTGATGGTATGACTCCAAGAATCGGTTATAATGACCAGTCTGTCTTGTTTAATGACGGTTTCACTGACTCTCACTTCGTTGAAAAAGGAAATTACCTGAAACTGTCTAACCTGGCTTTGGGATATACTTTGCCGAAATCTGTTTTATCGGCAATAAATATAACAAAGGTACGTGTGTATGCACAGGCTCAGAATTTGTTCACTATCACCGGGTACTCAGGTTTGGACCCGGAAACTAACACTCGTCTGGGCGTAGACTGGAATGGTATGCCTCAGCAGCGTTCGTTTACTTTTGGAGCAAATGTTACATTCTAAGATTATAAAACAGTAGAAAAATTACAATTATGCTAAATAGAAAACTATATAAAAATATATCAGTTGTAGCATTGGGCGCAGCCTTAATTTCGCTACCCTTATTCACTGCTTGTGAAAGCGATGTGGTGGATCTATCTCCGGTCGATAAATTCTCCGATTTGACAGCTTACGGTACTCCGGCACGATGTGAGTTATCTATGATCGGTGCTTATGATGCAGCCCAGTGCGGCATGTATATCAACTCAGACAATGGCTGGCAACGTGGTTATCCATTCGGGGCTGCCAGCATACAACAAGGTGAAATGAGAGGCGAAGATATGAACTTGACAGCCGTATTTTACGATTACACCTATTCTGCGACCTACAATTTGTCTACGGCAAATAATGTCGCTATGTGGGAGACTTCTTTTGAGGCCATAAACCGTTACAATACAGTTTATGCAGGTCAGGAATATGCCGGTAGCAATGGCATACTCGATGAAGCGACAGCTAATCAATATAAAGGCGAATGCCTGTTTTTACGTGCTTTAACATATCATAATTTGATGGTTCATTATGCACTCCCTTACAATGTGGATGGTAATAATAATTATGGTATGCCGCTTTATATTACGGCAATCAATACACCGGAAGCCATTCAGGAGGCTTTGCTGATCGGTCGTTCAACTGTTGCTGAAACATATGCACAAATCATTAAAGATCTGGATGATGCAGAACAATTATTGCCGGAGGTTGTCACTGCAGGCAAGATATCCCGCGCATCTAAAGGGGCTGCTATTGCTTTAAAGACCCGTGTTTACTTGCATATGCGGAATTGGGCTAAAGTTATCGAAGAAGCTGAAAACTGGATGGCGGACGTTTCCAATTGGAAGCAGATCCGGTTACTCCGTTTACTTCAAGTGCTGATAACAAAGAATCTGTTTTCTCGATTGAACATACTACGGAAGATAATCCGGACGTCAATGGTTCTTTAGGTCAGATGATGTCGGGTCGTAACGGAGGACGTGCCATTATAACTTCATCTCCTACCGTTTATAACTCCAAATACTGGACAAAAGACGACAAGCGGCGTAACTTGCTACTATACCGTGAATCCGACAAATATTATTACTGTGATAAATATCAGGATCCTACTTCTCAGGACGCATGGGCTCCGATTCTTCGTTACTCGGAAGTTCTTCTGAATGAAGCAGAAGCAGCAGCAGCACGTAGTAACAATAAGACATTGGCTCTTGAAAAATTGAATGAAGTGCGTGACAGATCACTGGCAAATCCGGCACAGGAAAGTTACAAGGCTTCAGATTTCGCTGATACCAAAGCGCTGTTAGAAGCTATTCTTTGGGAACGTCGTATTGAATTTCACGGTGAAGGCCGTCGTTGGGAAGATATTCATCGTCTTGCAAATGACGATCTATTCCCTTCCGGTGGTATCCCGGCTAAAATTGAATACAACAACAGCAAGGGCGTAGGTGCATTCGTTGTAAACGGAGAAGTTAAATCTGAATGGTATAGTTCCAGTAAGAAATTTATTCCTTATACAGACAAACGTTTTATTTGGCCTATTCCGTTGAATGATATCTTAAGAAATCCGACATTGGCAAAACAGCAAAATGCGGGTTGGGAATAAACCTCATATTGACAAGAAGATATATTTTCGAGTCTTTATGCATTAAATAGATATGTTAAAAAATATTAGTCGCCAAGGTATTTTCATTTACCTGGTATATTAATCCGATTTACCCGGTAAGGTAGTGACAAATTGATAATTAGAAAAAAAGTGTCCGGGTAAATATTTTAACGTAAAAAAACAGATGTAACCAACAAATTTGAAATCAATTGATTTCAAATTTGTTGGTTACATCTGTTTTAATTACCTTTGTTTCAATCGAAAAATAGATAAAAGTTATGAATACTCCTTTTGTGTATGGCCGCATAGCCGATAAAGATAATTTTACAGACAGGGTACAAGAGGTTAAGTTGCTTACCCAAAATTTCAATGGCTTGGTTAATACCGTCATTATTTCTCCACGCCGTTGGGGGAAAACTTCTTTGGTAAGTAAGACGGCACAAATACTTCAAAGTTCAAGTAGGGATTTTATTATTTGTCAGGTAGACATATTTAACTGCCGGACAGAAGAAGAATTTTATGTTGCTTTTGCCAATGCATTGCTAAAAGTTTCAACCTCTGCCTGGGAAGAATTTGTATCCGGTGTAAAAAAATATTTAGGAAAAATGGCTCCGCTTATTTCAGTATCAGACAGTAGTCAAACCTATGAGTTTTCATTCGGAATAAGTTTTAAGGATAATAAGATGGGATATGATGAAATATTGGATTTACCGCAAGTCATAGCGAATGATACCGGGAAAAAAATCATTGTCTGTATCGATGAATTCCAAAATATCAATGAATACGAAGATTCTTTGGCTTTCCAACGTAAACTGCGCGCTCATTGGCAGAAACAAACTTCTGTCTGTTATTGTCTTTACGGGAGTAAACGGCATATGTTACTGGATATTTTTAATGACTATAGCATGCCATTCTATAAATTCGGGGACATTTTATTTCTTCACAAGATAGGAAGGGAAGATTGGATTTCATTTATTTCCAGTCGCTTTTCCGATACCGGAAAAGAAATTTCAAAAGAATTATGTAATCAAATAGCAGCCAGGGTAAAGGATCATCCATATTATGTTCAGCAGTTAAGCCAACAAGTTTGGTTACGTACAGAAAAAAAGTGTACCGACAGTATTCTCGATGAAGCATTCTTAAGTCTGACAGGTCAGTTAAGTCTTCTGTTTGCCAATATAATAGACACATTAACATCCAAACAAATTAATTTTTTATTGGCGGTGGCAGATGGTGTCACAAATTTCTCGTCGAAAGATGTTCTTACAAAATATAAACTGGGAACTTCTGCAAATATAAAAAATCTAAGAAAGGCGACTTTGGAAAAAGATTTAATAGACATTCTACCCGGAAATATAACCGAACTTCAGGATCCTGTTTTTGAATATTGGATAAAAAATATTTATACAGGTTCACTACGGTAAACACCTCCTTTTAGGTAGAATTTGAGTATGCAAATTAGCTACTCAAATTCTACTTTCTTTTTTCAGTATAAATTATCATAAGTTAGATTTCAATAGATCTAAAAAATAATCCATTAGTTTAAGCTGTTTGGATAGGGGTATTTATTGGATTGACAGAGATTTACGCGCAAATTATAATACATTGATTATCAATATATTACAGATAAACGTAGTTCTGCAAAGACTCTGGTAATTTCGTACGTGGGTATGGAAAGCCAGGAAGTCTCTGTTAAGCCTGTGATAAATATTCTGTTAAACTCTGATACACAGAATATTGAAGAAGTTGTTGTTACAGCAATGGGGATTTCTAAAGAAAAGAAAGCATTAGGTTATGCTGTTCAGGATGTAAAAGGAGATGATTTAACACGTGCAGCCAGCACTAGCATCTCTTCTGCATTACAAGGAAAAGTTTCGGGTGTAGATATTACTCCTTCATCAGGTATGCCAGGAGCCTCCTCTCAAATCACGATTCGTGGTGTCCGTTCTTTTACGGGTGACAATACTCCGCTGTATGTAATTGATGGTATGCCCATTGCATCTGCTGCAGATATTGACACAGACAAAAGAAATACTGGTAGTGTTGCTGGAGCAGACTTTGCTAACCGTGCTGTCGACCTGGACCCTAACGATATTGAAAGTATCAATATCCTAAAAGGCCAAGCCGCTTCTGCCCTTTATGGTATGCGTGCTTCTAACGGCGTAATTGTTATTACAACTAAGAGTGGAAAAAATGCAAGAAAAGGTAAGCCTTCTATCACATTCACTTCTAATCTGGCATTCGACAAAGTATCAACTCTTCCTGAATTCCAGAAAGAATTTGCACAAGGTAGCGGTACATTCTCTCCTACATCTTCATTAGCGTGGGGACCGAAAATATCCGACCTAGCAAATGACCCCAATTATGGAGGTAATACGGATAATACTTATACACAGCAGTATGGTAAACATGAAGGAATGTATTATGTGTCTCAGCGTGCAGCAGCCGGATTAGATCCTTGGGCTACACCGCGTGCTTACGACAACGCCAAGAATTTCTTCAACACAGGAGTATCCTGGAGCAATAACGTCAATGTTGCACAGGCGTTTGATAAAGGTAATTATTCATTCTCATTAGGTAATAATACTACCGAAGGTATTATTCCTAATACAGGTATGGACCGTTACAATGCAAAATTGAATGCTACAGCCAATTTAAGCGAGCATTGGACAACAGGTTTCAGCGGAAACTTTGTAACATCAAAGATCAGAAAACAGAGTGCAGGTAATGAAGGTGTTGTCGCAACTATTTATGGTTCACCCTCCAGCTATGACTTTAACGGCATTCCTTCGCACGTAGACGGCGACCCTTATACACAAAACAACTACCGTCCTACTACATTCAATAATGCTTACTGGGCTAGCGAAAATAACTCTTTCGTAGAACGCTCACAACGCTTTTTCGGTAATGCCTATACACAGTATAAGACCCAATTTGGCGAAAATCATATTCTGACAGCAAAATACCAGTTAGGAGCAGATGCTTACAGTACCATTTATTCCGATAATTACGGATATGGCGATAAAAGTTATTCAAGTGGTTACTCTCGTCAGGACAGTTATCATATCAATGAAATGAACTCTTTGTTCACATTGAATTACGACTGGAAAATTACTCCGGAATTGGATTTAAATGTATTATATGGCAATGAATTTGTAAATAAATCTACAAGAATTACAACCGGTGAAGGATACAACTTTAACTTTCCGGGCTGGAATCATATCGGTAATGCTACAACTTTCCAAGCCAATCAAAGTACAACTAAAAAGCGTACAGTAGGTAATTTCGGAAATTTGGCTTTATCTTGGAAAAACATGCTGTACCTAAACGCAACTGTTCGTAATGACATCGTATCTTCCATGCCGCGTGGTAGTCGTTCATTTACTTATCCTTCTGTCTCTTTGGGATGGATCTTTACAGAACTACCCGCTTTGAAAGACAATAATATTCTTACATTTGGTAAAATACGTGGTTCTTATGCAGAAGTTGGTATGGCCGGAGATTATGTAGATAATTTATATTATACACCAGGATATGGTGGTGGTTTCTCAGCAGGTACTCCTATTCAATATCCGTTCGGTTCTACAACCGCGTATATCCCTTATTACAAAATATATGACCCGAATTTAAAGCCGCAGAACACCAAATCTTATGAACTAGGTTTAGATTTGACTTTCCTGAACGGTTTGGTTTCTGTAAATTATACCTACTCTCGCCAAAACGTAAAAGATCAAATCTTTGAAGTTCCATTGTCAACTTCTACCGGTTATAGTTCTATGGTAACAAATGGCGGGGCTATTCACACTAATTCTCATGAGATCACTTTAACAGTTAAACCGATCGAGAAAAGAATATTTACTGGGACTTCGGATTTAACTTCTCTAAAATCGACAATTATGTGGATGAACTGGCAGAAGGCGTAAATAGCATTATGTTGGGAGGTTTCGTAACACCTCAGGTACGTGCAGGTATCGGTGATAAATTCCCGGTTATTTACGGTTCCGGTTATTTGCGTAATGATGCAGGACAGATCATTGTCGATGAAAATGGTTTGCCTCAAGCAGGTGAACCTCAGGTTATCGGTAAAGTTTCTCCAGACTTCCGTTTAGGATTCAATACAACATTCGAACTGTATAAGTTCCGTTTATCAGCAGTTCTTGATTGGAAACAAGGAGGACAGATCTATAGCGGAACAATGGGTGTTCTTGACTATTATGGTGTAACTCAACGTTCTGCCGATTATCGCAAAATGTCCGAATTCTTATTTGAAAAATCAGCGGTTAAACAAAATGCTGACGGTTCTTATTCTCCGAATGATATCAAGATCAAAGGAGAAAATGCCTACGACTACTTCAACGCAATGAATGCTATCGATGAAGCCAGTGTTTACGATAATTCATTCATCAAACTGCGTGAAATATCTTTAAGCTACCCTGTCTTTGAAAAATCATATTTAAATATTACTGCTAGTGTATTTGCACGTAATATTCTTCTTTGGTCTCAATTACCAGGTCTTGATCCGGAAGCGACTTTAGGAAACAACAACATGGCTGGTGCATTCGAACGTTTCTCTATGCCGGGAAGTTCTAGTTACGGTTTCGGTTTAACATTCAAATTTTAAACAAAATAATATGAAAGTTAGATATAATAAAATTAAAACATATCTGTCTGTAGCTTTAGTAGCCGGAGTTTTGTTCTCTTGCTCTGAAGACAAAATGGACAAGATCAACCAGGATATAGACAATCCGCACAGTGTCGATGCTAAATTCATTCTGACAGATGTAATCACTTCTACAGCATTCAGTAATATCGGTGGCGATTTCAACCACTACTTTTCTTCTTATGTAGAAAATGAAGTTGGTATTTTCAATCAGTTATACAATGCTGAAACCCGTGTTTCTGAGGTTTATTCATCTGCCACCTTCAACAATATTTGGGGAGGAGTTTATAGTTCATTGAAAAATGCACGTATTATTATCGACAAATGCTCGGAAGAAGGAAGTCAACCCGGTAACTATACAACAAAAGGTATGGGTGAAGTTTTGGCTGCTGTAAATGCAGGTCTGATAGCTGATGCTTTTGGAGATGCACCTTTCAGCCAGGCAGCATTGCCTCAATTAGACAATGGTAAACCTCAGTTCATGACACCGGAGATGGACAAACAGAAAGATATTTACACTGCTATCATTGCCTACCTGGATGCCGCTATTGAAGACCTTCCTAAAGGAGATACACATGCAACAGGTAAACCCGGAGCTCAGGATATTCTGTTCAAAGGAGATGCCAACAAATGGTTAAAGTTAGCTTACGGACTAAAAGCACGTTATACAATGCATACATTAAATGTGACGGAAGATAAAACCGCTGCATTAAATACAGTTTTAGAATGCTGCAAAAAAGCTGCACAGAATGCTGGTGATCAAGCAGCTTTCAATGTGTATGACGGTGTTGCTAATTTAAACCCTTTGTTTGATTTTTTCTATAGCCGCGAATATACTGCAGCCAGTGCCAGTCTGACAAAAAAACTGATCGTTCGTAATGATCCACGCTTACATCGTGCTTTTGCTGATGCTATCGGTGCCGATGAAAGTCTGGGTGCCGAAGGTTTTTACAGCAAACAATTAACAGGAAAGGAAGAGAACTTCTTATCCATGATGGCTCCCAACGGCAAGCCTCAACAGGTACAGGAAGTTTATAACACATCTATTTTCTTGTTTGCTGCAACTGCGCCTACTATGTTCATGAGTTACCATGAAGTTAAATTCCTGGAAGCTGAAGCTTTAGTAAGATTAAATCGTTTGGAAGAAGCAAAAGCAACATTGAAAGAAGCTATTGTTGCCGGTTTGATGAATATGGAAGTTAGCGTTGATGCAGCTTTGGAAAACACCTCTGTTCCGGTTAAAGGTAACTCAACAGAAGCTGTAACAATAGCAGAGGCTGAAGAATATTTTGAGACAGAAGTTGTTCCTTTGTTCAATGCAGATCCGCTAAAAGAAACAATGATCCAGAAGTATCTGGCATTTTGGGGAGCGAACGGTGAATCAACCGAATGCTATAACGACGTACGTCGTTTGAAATCAGAAGGTCATGACATCTATGACTTCGAGAATCCGGGTAAATTTCCGCTACGCACGCCTTACGGCAGCGATGACGTTACAACCAACCCTAATGTTAAAAATGCTTATGGCAATGGTCAGTATGTATTTTCTGAAAATGTTTGGTGGGCCGGAGGAAGCCGATAAACGAAATACTCATTTCAAATAAAAAAGAAGACCGGTAAAGTTGCTGTTGAACTTTACCGGTCTTTCTTTTTTATTTCTATCAATAACTTTTTATTTATTTCACAAACTTCACATCGATACCTTTATCTTCTTTTGCTTTTAGCCCGAGGACTCTCCCTCCTACTTTCACCTTTCCGGTAATAAATTCCGGGATATTATAGGACATCATAAAACGGTCATAAAATCCGGTATCTTTCTGAGGCAACAGAAATGGTTTGCATGCTTGTCCGTTCTCATCGATATAAGCGATATACAGACGCGTATACAACCCGTCTATCCGACGACTGCTGAAGATGACCCAACGACTGTTACTGCTCCAGGAATGATAGCTTTCCACATCATCGCTATTCAATATATCCAAAGGTGTGCTTTCGCCGGTTGACAAATCAGCCATATACAGATCGGCATCTTTATGCCAAATAGAAAAATTACCATAACCGGACAGCGTATACATCAAGTGTTTTCCATCCGGAGACACACGGGGGAAAGATGCACTTTGTTCTGAAACAGAAGCGTTATATAAAGTATCCACTACCGAACCGAAGCTTCGGGTATCCGGATCAAAACCGATAGAACACAAGCTATATTTAATTTCGGAATATTCTTCCGGAATAGGACGGGGAACAGCCGTGCAGAAATAAAGTGTTTTCCCGTCCGGAGAAAACGTGGGAAAAGTTTCAAAAGCATCTTTTGAAAACAGCCTGGCTGTTGTGACAACTTCATGTTTCACCACGTCATATACAACCACGTCTGAAGCCTCATCAAACACCTCTATACGGTTCCTGTCATTTGCATGGAATCCCTGTTTTGTATTATTCACAGAAAATGCGACATACTTTCCGGAAGGATGCCAGGAAGGATATACCAAAGATGAAATCGTTTGTTCCGTTTTGTATTCAGTTTTCTCGATCTTATCACCATCGACCAGGATTGTTCCGGATAGGTTTCTCGCATGTGGAATAACATCTTATCGGGATTTTGCATACAGAACGAATGGCAATTCACACAATTCCTGCCACTCATCTTATTCTCGATGATCGGGGTTTCTGTATAGTTTTCCAAATTGCGCTGGTAAAGTCCCATTTTATTCCATAGAGTATATCCTGGAAAGCGATCAGACGGTAAGCAATATAAGGATCGATCGGTTCTGCCGCCACACTCCATTTGACAGGAGCATATTCCAGCCACTTTCCCTTCTCTTTCACACGGACAACCACCTCTACCGTATTTCCTGTTGCAGACGATAAAAGTTTCTTCCATTTAGAGATCGGGAAAACAAATTGGTTATCCTTTGCCCTCACTTCCACCTGCTGACCGGCGTACGACAAAACGACCTGTGCATCTTCGACAGAATCCTTCAGGGAGAAATTCAAAGGAGCGATATTTGCCGGAATTGTTATATCCGCATAATCCGGAACAATAGCTGGCTTTCTATCCAATGTTTCACTCACCTGAACCGAATCCGAACATGAAAAAAACAGGGTCAGCAAAGCTATATATTTATAATTTCCATTCATATTCCATCTCTTTTATTTAAACATAAAATAAAACCAGTACGTATCTCCATAAGCCCGTCTCATCAATCCGGGCAACGCATTTTTATTATTCCGGTTTCCTAATACCTGTTTCTTGTATTCGGCAAAACGCTGCACCACAGACGGAGAAATATCGAAACGTTTCCAATAATCCGGTTCAGCCTCCGACAAAGTGATCACAGCTTCCTGAAAAGATTTCGGCAATGAAGGAAGGACCTCCGTACCATAATAAGTCTCCACCATCTTTTTGAAGCCATCCATATTCTTCGCCAGCAAATACAAAGCCCCCAGATACTGGATAGCCGCTTTATTTTTCGGATTAGCCTCTGCAACCATGCACAAATCTTTTTCCATATAGTTTATTTCGGAAAGATAATTTTCCTTTGGCAGGCATTTACGCCTTGATCCTAATGCCGAATCCTGCTCTACCGCAGCATCGTTATATAAAAACTTCCGGTGTTCATCTGCCCAATTCTTATAATAAACCGTATTCCCCAATATATTCAGATACTTTTCCGCTACCTGATATTCTCCGTAAATAATATTTGTCTGGACAAGCCTTTTCAGCATTCTCGGATTCCCCTCTCCTATGGCGGTCGCATAAGCCTCAAAAGCCATTTCCTGCGCCATTGCCGAATTGCCCATCGCAAAAGCAATATCACTCAATAAAGAAGATATCTGTTCAGTTTTATTCCAACCGACCATCAATCCCTGCGGACCTCTCTGATCGAAATTGAACATCTGATCTGCCAATTCTCCTCTCTGTGCCAAAGCCAGATTCAGATAGCACATATTCAAATAATTAGTCAACGTACCTTTACTGGCATCCAGGATCTTATCCCATTGCTCCGTTCTTGCATAATAATCCAGTTCTTTCACCTTGGCTGACTTTCTATCTCCGTACTTTGGAATACCCCACCAACAGAACGCAAATAAAAGAGCCAGTTGTAAAACAACTCCTGCGATTCTTGTTTTTTTACCGATCTCTTTCTTCCTTTTCCTCAGCAGAAAAGCTACAATCAGAATGAGAGGGAATGAAATCCATGAATAATAGATGACAGATTTAGGCTCCAATGCCGTATGATAATATGCATCCGTAAAAAGGCAAAACGGTACTCTCCCAACAAGGCAAAATAAACACTGCAAATTCCACATAAGCTCCCCAACAGAACAGCTAATAAAACCCAGTAAACTTCGGAGTTTTATTCAGGAACTCATAAATCAAAACAGACAGGGCAAACAAACATGCCACCGCTCCCGCCAGCCCATAAAGCAACGGTGTCACAACGATCTCTGCTATCATCCGCCATTTATCATCCGATATACGCAAGCACAAATACAGAGCCAGAAGCATCAGATTGAACGCAATCGTTCCGAAAACCAGATAATTGAAATCAAAATGAAGGAACATAAGCAAAATAACTGGTATCAGATAAAGCAGGAACAACCCTGTACCCGGTACGATCCGGCGGACGATTCCTCTCATTCCAATCCCTGCGAACAGTAGCAATACAGCCGTAATCCCTGCCCCGGCATACGGATACCGAAAGAACTGCACTAAAAATTCAGATAAGGTTAACGCAAATCCGCCTGGCATAGACAATTTGCCGGAGATATATTCACCGGTAAACTGAAACAACTGGCTTTGCTCAATAAAAAAGAAATGGAATCGACTATATTCCTGTAAAAAGACGAACAAAGCAGCCAATACAACCAACCCGAAAAGCTGTGACTTTCAATCTCATGGTATTATGATTTTTAAGTATGTTTAATCAGTTCGAAACGCCTGTCGACACACGAAGGTAATTCATGCGGATAGTGGGTTACGTAAATCAGTGTCTTTCCCGGACGCGCACAAAACTGCTCGATCACATGTGCTGCTTTCCGCTTATTACTGATATCGAGGCCATGCAACGGCTCGTCCGTAATGATCAGATCCGGATCTTTCACAAAGCCCGTGCCAGCAAAGCCAGCCGCTGCTCGCCGGAAGACAATGTCAGAAATGAACGGTCTTTCAACTCTTCAATACCAAAGACACGCATCCATGCCAAAGCAACAGCCTGCTGTTCTTCCGTACATTTACGATACAGCCTGATAGAATCAAAAACCGGAACCTACAATATTCAGAGTCGGCACATTCTCCATATAAAACAGATGCATCTCGGAGAAACATACCTATCCTTTTCTTTATATCCTGGGATACTTTCACCTGATCCCGCTTCCGGTCAAACAAAAATAAACTATTTGCGTAAGATTGCGGATTATCGGCATAAATCAGACTCAACAAAGTAGATTTTCCGGCTCCGTTAGGACCGAATAAAGCCCACTTTTTCCCCGTTTTTCACTTCCAGTCCAGTTCTTTTCAGGATCGTACGACTGCCGTATTTTATAGAAACATGTTCCATACGGAATGTAATTTCATGTACGGATGGTTCTTTGTCTGACAGAGGTAATGACAAATCCTCCGGATGACAGGGAAACAAATGTGCCTGCAACTCCTTATCCGCCATAAATTCCGCACGTGTACACGGTTCATAAGGTTTCCGGTTATGTACAGGAAGAACATGAGTAATCATTTCGGAATATCACCGGATTCGACAACAACAGAATAACCTGTACATTCTCCAGTTTCGCCATTTGCTGCAACAGACTTACCAAAACATCGCGCGAAGCGGCATCGAGACCGATAAAAGGATTATCCAATATCAAGATGCGCGGATGGCTCAACAAAGAACGGACAATAAGGAATTTGCGCAGCTCCCCGCTGAAAGAAAATAAGTTTCTTAGGCAATAAATCTGCGATGCCGAAAAAGAAAGTATCTTTACAAATCATCCGTTACGGAATGATCTTTCAATATTTCCTCCACCGTCGGCACCTCATCTGTCTCCGTGGAATGCCAACGTTGCTGATAATATGTGTTCCGGCAATCGGCTAATGAATAAATATCCTTGAATGCTATACTTTTGATCAGGTTACTGACTTTGTCGTCATAACCAAAGATCACCTCTCCCTCTTTCAATGCAAACTTACGCTGCATCAGATCGGCAATCAAAGTTTTTCCCGAACCGTTAGGTCCCACTATCGCCCACTGTTCCCCCTTCGTTGATTGTCCAGCTGAAAGGTTCAGCAAAACGCAGTTCCGGCAAACGGGTCACTACATTATTTATATAGGCTATCGCTTTATTATTATTTTCCATTGTTCTTAATTTGTCTCCCCAAAGGTAAATAGTTTATTTATAAAATTAAGCATACCGG
>NZ_CP120851.1 GCF_029581355.1 Parabacteroides chongii
CTCGTCCAAATACATCGGATCATCAAGAATACCACATTTCAACAGCCGTTGGATCAGGCTGTAGTTGAAGTCAAGGCCAACCACCCAACTTGTTTGGCTTTTCCGGGAAACTATCCACTATTTCATATTCGGGGAAGACCAAGCCTTCTGCCATAGCTTGCTGTCTAAGCCGTATACCGTCCATAAAACCTTATTTTTGTGTTTAAGAGATTCTATCTCGTCAATAATAGTCTGTTCTAAAATGGATTATCTTTATATGTAGAAATGAATGATACGTACGTGGATCCTTGTTTAGCTCACACAGCCAATGTTCGTCTGAGAATGACGGATTGTAGTCTATAATAGAAAAATTAGTGGTACGCATGATGAGCTGCTGCCATTCCAAAATGATATTTCATTTCCTTCGTTACAATACAGGATATTTCTCTTACGCCCTCTTATCTTCTGTTCGTCGTCGGTGAGAAGAATTCAATAAAGACTCATTAGGCAAAGTATATACCATTTCTGACTTGTTCATACACCGCCCATCCCACAATTTAAACTTATCCATCATTATCTCCTTGAAGTCTCTAAATACAGAACCTTTGAGTGCCGGCAACGTCTTGCGGACAATAGCAAAAGAACATTTAGGATGCTGGATAACATAAGCCAGCAGGAAGATAAGTATGTTATAGGTCTTACTGCTTCGTGATGATCCTTGAGCGAGACAATCTTATATCCGGCATCAAGAGCACCTTGCACTTTGGAGTATATTTTAGTCGTCTGTATCTTCATCTATTTGACTCCGTTTATCTATCACTTCGATTTTGATATCCTGACCTATGGGATTACCATTGCTGGTTATATCCTTTTTTCCGGAGCATCAGCCCATCATCTTTGACAGACGGTCTAAAGCGTCTATCTTCGAGTACATTTTAACTTGAATCCTTTATCTGTACTTTTGACCGACTGAATAGCCAATTGAAACGAAACCGTCTATAAGCCTCAGACGCGTTTCCACATTCGAGGTAATAATTACAAAAGTTTTCTTGTTTTATAGTTAGAGGCATACCCTTGAGTTATAGTTTTACTCAAAGGTATTAATGCGTATCGAGGTGAGTAAATTGGATGATAGATAAAACACGACATTAGAGTGATTGTCGTGTTTTTATAATCTTTCAACTATTTCTTTATATATATATTCAATGTCCTGCTTAAATTCATCATATATTTGACAATGAAATACTAAGTTCTTCAAATTATCGGACACGGCTGATTTTCCATGCAATCCCCATACTTCCCCAACCTTTTCTCTTAATCCACTTTTCATTTTACCTCCAGCCAATGCCGAAGGAGAATATAACGAAAGGACAATATAGAGGAATTTTTTCTCTGAGTTACACTTTCCGGTCTAGGCGGGCAATCTCTTTTAGCGATAATTTCCGTGAACCACTTGTATAAAACAGGGATCATGTCTAAATCAGTCAACATTGGTTCTGTCAACTCTTTTTCTCTTTTCGACAGATGAGCTATTTGCTCTCTTATCGATCTTATCTCTGCAATATCTTTAAACATACATAATTCTTAATTAAATTAATAATGAATTATGTAATATGAATTATAAGTAATGGCTTTGCTAATATCTAATAGCACAAATGTACTATAAATATTGATATAAAGAAAGGAATAATGAATTTAGGTGATTATATACATAATTGTCTATCTTTGCCCTATCAGTTCTTCCATTTTTAGGATACAATTTTGATTTTTGCGTGTAGTTTTGAGTGCAAAACAAAATAAGCGCTGTAAATCAAATGATTACAACGCTTATTGTGGAGCTGGAGAGATCAGAATCTTTATGATCACCAATAATCATACATAGTCACCAGCACTCAATATTAAAGAGTTAAATAAATCTATATAGTCACATATAATCACAGATACTCATATGTAATCATATTTTTGCGTGTAAATTTGCAGCGTTACACGCAAATCTTATAATATCATGATAAAAAGGAGTATTACATTCGAATTAGAAAAAAAGGAAAAGGACGGAGTCCTGATAGTAAAGAATGTCCCCATCCGATGCTGTGTCACTTTTAACAGACAAAGGATCATTATGTCAACTGGTCACCGAATTGATGCATCTAAGTTTATCATATTCAGAGAGTTTGAGATAGCCGGCCGAAATGCCCACGGTTGAACAAATTAAAGACAAATATAAAATAGCATCCGGAAAAGTTAAAATAGAAACACCGGAAAAGGTCAGTTTCTTTGATCGATACAAAGAATTTATAGATACAACCGGGAGACAGAATGCATGGAGCACCAGTTCTTATTATAAGCATAACTCTGTCAAACACCTGCTGGAACAATATAACCCCCACTTGACATTTGAAGAGTTAACGGACGAAGAGCTGCAAAATATCCTGGACTTTATGCGCGATAAAGAGGCATACGCAATACCACACTCAACAAATACCTCAGATTTATAAAACAGTTTTTGTTATGGGCGGATCTAAAAGGTTATCTGACTAATCAGTCCTATAAACGGTATAAGCCCAAACTGAAGGGTGCTAATTTTGATTTAAAAAAAGTGATATATTTAGACTGGGAAGAGCTTATGAATTTATATATGATGGAAATATCAAATACGGACTAGCCCAAGTAAGAGACGTATTTTGCTTTTGCTGTTTTACGGGATTAAGATACTCGGATGTTTACAACTTAAAAAAACAGACATCAAAGATACCAAAATAGATATTGTAACCATAAAGGACGTTGATAATATAAACATTGAATTGAACAAATATAGCCGGGCAATACTGGATAAATATAAAGACTTAGATATTAAAAAGGGCAAGGCGCTCCCGGTTATTAGCAATCAAAATTATAATGACTACTTGAAAGAGCTAGGCCAGCTCGCTGAAATGAATGAAGAAATGACTGAAGTATGGTATGTTGGTAGTAAACGAATGGAACGTACAGTAAAAAAATGGGAGGTGCTGACTACCCATGTTGCAAGAAAGACCTTTGTCGTTAATGCACTCACACTCGGCATATCTCCCAGGTAATTATGAGGTGGACCGGGCATAATGACATAAAAGCGATGAAGCCCTACACTAAGATTGTCGACAAATTAAAAGAACAGGAAATGAAGAAGTTTGACGAGATGTGATCGTAATAGAAAAAAAAGCCGGATGTTACTCCGGCTTTTTATTTGATGGATTATGTTTGTCTACTTCTTCTACAAGAATGTTATGTTCTGAAAAATATTTATCTCTCGCAAGGACAGCTATAACTTTCATATAAGGAACGATATTCACGCCCGTATTATAAGCGTCTATTTTTATTTTGTCAATTTCGTCTGATTGTAAAAATTTTTCAGGATAAACAACAGCTTGCTGAATTAAAAATTCCTGTATATCATATGGATTTTTAGAGCTTGCGTTATCTTCTATAAACGAATTGATACGTTCCCAATTCCTTTCAAACATCTTGTCCACCTCTAATCTTTCTATCATATTTCTGCCAGCAATAGTTATAGATAGGGGGCTATGAGATTTTGTGTAAGGATCAATTATAAACTTATTATCTTTTTGTATAGACTGAGCAAGTGAATCTATACTTTTTTGCATAAATTGAAGCGATGTCTCTATACGAGTTATAGCTTTGGACGTTTCATTATGCTTTTCTGAATGCAGTGTTATTTTTTCTTTGTTCTCTTGGCAAGGCAAATTCTCCATGCTTTTGACTCTTTCGTATATTCCTCTACACCACCAAACAAGAAATATCAAGCATCCAACGGAAGGACGCCTATAAAGAACGCCAAGCCTAAATGCTCTATTATTATATCTATAAACTTGTCTTCCATAATATTTCTTGTCTATAATAAAACAGCCTATAAAACAAAAAAGTTCTACAAGCTGTCAAATATCTATATAACGAAGCCTCTATCAGGGCTGTTTACCTGACGAGCCGCTTTAATATCCTTTCACGATGCAAAAGTCGTTCTTCTGTTTGAGATTTGCAAGAACTTTAACATTATATCCTCATGTTTTATGGCATATTAGGTTTCCATATAAGCAATATATGGAAATGCAAGCTTATGTTGTCCATTATTGTTATCTTTGCGGCTCAAAGAAGACATACAATGAATGAAGAATTAAAAAGGTTAATAGCCTGGTTTGAGGCTTATCAAGTAACATTCAACGAACTAACATTAAGCGAGTACGAGCATATATTCGACTTGCGCACTTATATCGAAGTGTACGTAAACTCAGTCAAGAGGAACTATGATAACCCTACGTTTTCAAGCGACATAGACAAGCTTAAGAGGCTAAAGAAGGTGCTGGAGGAAAGGGATAATTTGATAAAAATATAAATGCTATATTTCATGCCCATCAAACAAAAAGCCCTGCAGCCCTGGCTCTTGCTCTCCTTGTCTACCTCTACCTTTTTCCCGAACAACTCAGAATGGCTTCCAATCCTTACAATCTCCACTATGTCCGACACTGCGTCTATCAAATCAGAAGAAAGTCGTTCCCGACATGGCACTCCATGCAATTCTTGTAATTACCTATGAGCTCATGGGGCTTGTACTTGCTTGGAATGGGTTCCCCTCTCTCCAGCTTGTTCAAGACATTAAACAAGGCTTCCATCAGCTTGATGTTGCTGCGGTACTTCTTCAAGTCTTTCTTTGCCTTCGTACTGTAATGGATTGTTTTCATTCTATCTCGTTCAATGATTTCATGAAGGCTTTAAAGCTGCTTGCGTCTATCGTCCCGGCAAATTTGCCCGAACGAGCCTCTTCTATCGCCGCTATCGTTTCCTCATTTGGCTCAGAGTATACAGCGTCCATCAAGGTACTCTCTACGAAATTATTCAAGCTCCTGTTTGCTTTCTTGGCTTGTTCCTGCAAGACCTGTAACAAGTCTTCACGCAAACGAAACGAAGTTTGTTTTCTTATTACTGCGTCCATATTACTTCTGTATTATATTGTATCACAAAAGTAATGCATTGTATGCTGAAAACAAACTTTTTTGCTTTTTTTCTTTCTAGTTCAGAAACCTGCGGAGTACGGGCACAAAAAAGCCCGGCTTCCCGGGCTCTTGCTACATCTGATAGGTTGCTTCGTAGGTTTTGCCATCGCAGGTGTATTTCCAAACGAAAAGAGGCTTGTATATTCGGCTAAACTCTAAATTGTATAAAAGAGGCTTTTTATACTCAACAAATCCACAGTCTTTGTCTTGATATACAACTTTATTCGTCCTTGTGTCATACATTGTAAACTCAGAAACTTCTACGACTTTATTGCTGTTATTGTAGAATGCAGCTGTGACATCTCCCGTTGTATATCCATTGATAGAGGTTGAAGACCCGTATACGCTTGCTCTAATCAAATCCTCTATTGGTCTTTCAATAACTGTAACCTTGCATTCTGCTTTTAGGTTATTGTCAGAAGACACAACCCATATACTACATGTTCCAGGGTTGAACGTTTCTATATTTCCTTCTTGATCAACAGTGGCAATAGCTTCATTGGAAGACGACCATACAACATCTTTATTTGATGCATTCTCAGGCTTAAAGATAGGGATAAGAGTAAATTTTTCTCCCTGTTTTACCCTTTTCTCTTTCTCACTGAGAAATAGTTCTTCCAATTTAATTGGTAACACTATTATTTTACAGGAAGCATAGATGGATGAATTACTTTTAGCTGACACTTTTATTGTAACTTCTCCTTCTTTTAAAGCTGTAATAGATGCTTTTTTATCGAATATATCATCTTTTTTTATAGCTGCTATTTGAGGATTGCTAGATTCCCACACAATCTCGTCATCAGTTGCATAATCGGGAATCAATTTTGCAGTAAGCGAAATAGCGTCTCCTATTTTTAATGTTGATTCTGTGTGATTAAGTTCTATTGATTGAGCTTGTCCAGCTTCTACCGTCACAAGACATTCTGATTTAATATATTCTCCTGTTCCTTTCCACGAATCTTTAACTTCTACAAGAACCAATACATTCCCTGGTTTTAATGCTGTAAATTTCCCATTATTGTCAATTTTGCCAACACCTTTATTAGAACCGAGATACCATTCATATTCGAACTGGGACATCTCCCGGTGTCGTAGATACTTTAAAAGTATACTCTTCCCCAACTTTCAAAGTAAGTTTTGTTTTGTCTAGTTTAATAGCGGTAAGCCTTACCTCTTCTTCTTCATTTTTTGCAGGGCAAACAATGACCATAATCATTATGGTCAACAAGAATCTAGTCATATCAATATAATTAATAGGTTAATATGACGCAAAATTAGATAAAACGATACCTAGCCCAAGCTATTCAACAAATTTTCTATATCTGAACGTGATTTTATTTCATAAATAGTTCCTTTTGCCTTAATGAAGCCGGAAATTTCGCTTTCTCCGGGGGATTCGGTGAACAGTTCCCATACTTCAACATTTAATAAATTTGCAATTTCTTGCAGTCGCTTCAAAGAAGGATTACCACTTTCTCCAATGGCTTTATACAATCCGACTTCTGTCATACCTAATTCTGTTGCCAAATCCCTTCCGGTTCGACCTTGCATCTTCAATATTTCCTTAACTCTCAGTTTATACATAATATTAAACCAGTAATACATAATTCATATGATAATTGATAGATTAAAATGGGCTAACAGTTAAATAGTCCTTTTATTGCTAAATGCCCACAACACAAGTAAACTTACTTTATATTAAAATACAGTTTATTGTGTATGTGATAGTGTCTAGTTAACAAATTTCAATTTATTGTCATCTAGCCTATTAGATAGTATTTAACTATTTAGGTATTGAAAACAAGTAGCTTGAAGCAATAAAAGGTCTCATAATCAAACAATTCTGAAGTTGATTTTATGCTTAGAACTGGATAACAAAATAAGAGAGGCTATTGTTCTATTTATGCCTCAATAGTATTAATAGATTGGCGTATAAAAAACACACCGGAGTGTCATTATTGCTATCCTTTATCATAAAACAACAAAAAGAAGAAAATTATGGACCGAATAGAAGTGGATCTACGCCTAGCCACCTGATGGCGGGCTAATACCAATTAAATACCGGCTGAAACCAGCCAACCGGAGGTGCGTTAAAATTCCGCACAGCCATTATTATGCGATTTTTATAACTATAATTTATTTTACACATGAAATCAAAGATTGAAGAAATAGAAGGTATAGAGTGTTCTTATACAGTATTTACTGTTCTCGCGACAGTATGGACAACGGACTTAGAACCAGTTTTGAAAGAGGCGACAGGATATTTACGGTTCCTGTTTCTATAGACGAATTAAAGGAAGACCATAGGGATTTTGGCTTCTTAAAACAGACTGCAGCGTTTTATTTAAACAGATAACAGGCTACGACAAGGATAGTGATACATTCATCTTCCATTCTTTGAACCCTTTGTTTAAAGATATCTTAGTGGATGCAGGGAAGATAGAAAAAGCCTACAGGGTTGTTAGAAAGAAGGAAGATCGGTCACATATTCATCATTCGAAGATGTGTGATTGAAGAATTAAAGTAGGATCATCTTTGCGACCTTCAGTCATTCAGTCCGAAGGTCACAAAGTCCCCTGTATTAATACTCTACCGGTTTAGGGTTCTTTTTTATCACATAATAAAGCTTTTGAATTTCGTCAATAGACAATTCAAAGTCACTGTATTCCGGAGACGGGTTAAGAGAATGAAGAGTTATAACCCCTCGCTCCATGTCTTGACTGACTATCTGCTTGATCAAAACAGATGATCCGAATGCTATCACCCAGTATGGATGATCCGTATATCTAAGCTTGTCCTTCCAGTATATCCTGTTTAGTTCACGGACTAAAAGCCTGTCGCCGGCTTCAAAGCTTTGCCTGGTCCCGTCATCCATACTATCATTCTTCACCTCGAAGGATAAATAATTACCATGTGCGATCTGAGATACTTCGAACGATTCTTCCTCCCAGTCATCCCTATCCTGTTCAGTGTATCATGCACATTTGCAAACCTTCCATATGCGCAATAAGGCACAAGCTTAACAGTCATCCGGTACTTTCCATTACCCAAATCATAAAACTTGGCTCCGCTAGTCGTTTCGGTGAAAAATACGCCTTCTTTTTGACGGGGATAATGAAGCATCTATTACAGGGGAATCTTCATTCAGCATATTACCCTCTCCCGTCAGAAGCCAATCCAAATTAAATAATCCATCAAAAGCCCTACAGAAACGAGATAAAAAATCATCGTTTAAATATCCTCCCCTATCTTTCAATGCATTACTTATAGTAACCCTGTTGGCGTTCATAGTTTTGCCAAATCGGTTTGAGTATGGATTTTACCTATGCTCCTCAAATATTGATAAGCATCATTAAGTCTTTCTACTTTTCCCATATTACTAAATAACATACATGTAATTAGAATATACTACATTAATTTAGTATATTTACACCGGAATCAAGTTGCGGATGATACCGACTAAATTGTTTAACTGTTCCCGTAAGGGACTATATAGGCGACTTAACTTCAAACCGCAACTTTGGAGTTGGTCGTCTTTACATGCTATGAAAGAGCTGGTTAAATACATTGAAACGTTACCCATTAAAGAATTTGTATATACGATTGGTATATTATACATTATTGTATTTGTTATAGCTATCGTATTTGCAATCACTTTGTTTTGTCAACTTCTGAAATCCCATAATCGGGATTCTTGGTGGAAAAATTAGGCTTCATTCTTGGCAAAGAAACTGCTATAGAGAATTTTATTCTACTTTCTGCGCCTTTTATACTTTCCTTATTACCTGAAACTATTTCGATCCCCAACTTCCCTGTACCCTTTTTAGTATGTGTTACACATACATCAAACTGTACCGGCTGAACAACAGACACTGCCCCATCTCCCATATCTAATATATGCCTTGGAGATGTAAGAACCCTAAATTGATTAGGATTTATACAAGCCTCATTTTCAGCCGCAAAACCTGAGCATCCTTAACCCCGGCAATTATCTCCTTTAATATTTCACTAACAAATTCTTTTTAGATCCATGATACTATATAATGTACGCGAAACCTCTCAAAAGTTAAACAATGTTTATATACTAACTTTTTGTTGTATACAATTTTGATACTACACAAATGTAGTATATATTTGCAATGTCAGAACGATACAAAGGTACGCAACTTTAGTGGTTGAAACAATAGCATAAAAGTATCATTCTTTCCTAAACTGGTGGTTAGTAACCAGTCAACGCTTGAAATCGCAGTTTTTCGTATCCAACAACGACAAAGTGGCGCATACCTGCAATATAGCAGACGCGATACATACTCGTGAAAAGCAGATTCGTGACATGTCCGATGAGTGCAGCGGGGCTAAATTAGGAAAAATACAATCGGTTCCTGGCTGTGTAGGCGAAAGTTTGTACACAACCAGGGACTTTATATAGGCTGTGTGGTGAAAAGGTAGACACATTACTCTATGATAGGACGATCAATCATTAGAGGTAAGAGCTTGATAACTCATCCTGGTTCGACCCCAGGCACAGCCACATTTACAATAACACTTAAAATGAATATGGAAAAAGTAATTGAATTTACAGACGAAGTTAAAACCGTTGAACTGTTTAATCAAATGAAAGTCGGAGTAATATACAGAACTCCTTTTGCTGAAAACAGGTTTAACGGCATTAAATCAGAAGCTTCAAGAAGGAATAAAGAGGCTAGAATCGCCGGAAAACTAAAATCCCAAATGGATTTGATGTACAGAATATCGACCATCCATCCTCGCGGATATATATCGATTATAAAGTTAAAATAGCATGGAACGCATATTTCCGGAACTCACAGTTGAATGTGAGCGAACAGCCATCATGTACTGCTCCGGTTTGGATAAAAAAGAAATTGCAGAAATCAAATGCAGGTCAACAAGTACCATTGTAAACCAGCTAAGAACTGCCTATGAGAAATTAAATATAATAAACGGCAGGCAACTTACTCTTATCCTGGCTGAACGCATTTCGGGGCTTCGCATCACATTTGACTTTTCATCGGCAACCAAATCGGTAATAGCCGGATGCTTGCTTATCTTACTAATTGTAGATCACAATATGGATATGAGGAGACAACGGTTAAGACGGTCAAGAGCGAACAACAACACAGAGATGGTTTGCAGGGTCCGATCAATGTCAAGAGGGAGAAATGTATTACTCATAACGTAAAAATATAATCAAATGGATATAGCCAATATGCCAGCAACGGAAGTAACAGCAGGTCAACTGGCTGACCTTATTATACAAAGGCTTTCAAGTAAAATTACAACTGAAACAAACGTAGGTTCTAAAATGGTTAGGGACTTGCTCCTTTAGCGGAAAGACTAGGAGTTAGTATGAGTACCATTGTAAGATTGAAACGGAAGGAAGTCTTTAAGGATTCTATAAAACAAAATGGGAAAATAATCCAGGTAGACTTGGATAAGGCAGTAGAAGACTACTATGACAAGACAAATAGGAAAGGAAGAAAATAACAACTATCCAGGATGATATTTCCATATGGGGGGATAGCTCAATAGGTTAGAGCGCATATGATTACATCATATGATTCACGGCGGTTCGAATCCGTCATCCTCCCCTTTGTGTAATATGAATTATAAGTTTATTAAGTTTTGTACTGCACCAGCCGAGAGGTCCGTGTATTATTTAATATCCGATTAAAATGAAGAATTAAGTATTCAACCCGTCTCGTCTGCGAAGATACAGGCGGGCAAATGGCTTAATGGCGAAATGGTAGACGCTAAAGATGTTCCGTTTATAGGCAGGTTGAGAGACTAGCGTACTTGTAAAATTAATCGCACTTAAAACTCCTGTCGTCCCGGTTCGATTCCGGGTTAAGCCACATATGGCATTTGCTTAAATACTATAGGTTAGGTATAGACCATTGCCCGCCGAGAGGTTCGCACGGTTATTTTATAAACAATAAAAATCAAATATATGAAAAAGGTATTTCTTGCAATCCTGCTATTTGCGGGTTTTATCCTCGTGATATCCGAGAGTGACACCTTTGTGCCCAACGTTTTAGGATTAATAATGTGCTGCATATCGGCATATAACCTTAAAGTCTTTAAGGCATGAGGATATTTATATAAGAGACCCCAGCGGAGATTACGACTACAGCGGATACGAAGAGACGGAAGATCCCGAAGATATTTATCAGAGGGATTGGGAAGCAAGTACTTTAAATTGGTAATACTTTAATTAAAATAATATGGATAAAAAAGAAATTTTGAACAGCGACTGGACTGTCCGTCGCTCTGCAGCCCGCAACCCAAACACGCCGGTTGAAACGCTTGTGGAACTGGCTAAGGACAGCGACTGGAATATCCGTCGCTATGCAGCCGACAACCCCAACATGCCGGTTGAAACGCTTGTGGAACTGGCTAAGGACAGCGACTGGGATGTCCGTGGCTATGCAGCCGGCAACCCCAACATGCCGGCTGAAACGCTTTAATGGAACTGGCTAAGGACAGCTGCTGTTATGTCCGTAGCTCTGCAGCCGACAACCCCAACATGCCGGTTGAAACGCTTGTGGAACTGGCTAAGGACAGCTACTGGACTGTCCGTAGCTCTGCAGCCGGCAACCCCAACATGCCGGTTGAAACGCTTGTGGAACTCGTTAATGACAGCGACTGTGATGTCCGTAGCTCTGCAGCCGGCAATCTCAACACACCGAGATATACAGAAAAAAAATAACCATTTTATAGTTACAGATACACATGTGGATGTTTTTGTGGATCAAGATCCAGCTTCTTTCTCGGATTTACTCAATAGACAATATAACCTCAAATCCAGCCGAAAGAATAAAGATATTGAATGCGTTGACAATAAATTCGAAGAAGTATTTGGGAAGTAAATAGATCTTTTTCCTGAGGTGTAAATCATCCTCATATCGGCAACCGCGAGCCTTAGAAAGTAGTAGCCCTTGACGCTTGCACCTGGCCCGGTGGGATGAAGCACGGTAGGTAGGGGACGAATATAATCAATCAATTATTTATTAATTAATCAAAGCCGATGTAAAAGGACATCGTGAGGTGCGAACCCCTCTTTTAATGTTAATTTTATTATTGTTGACCGCCGGGAAAGACCGGCAACTGGGCGTATGGCTTAATGGTATAGCGTTTCCAAACGGAAAAGAAAGGGGTTCGATTCCCTGGCGTCCACAAACTAAATATAAATGATATGGAAAGATCAGAATCAATAAAAGAAATTGCTAATGCACTTTGTAAATTTCAGCAAGAAGTAGGCAAGATCAAAAAATCAGCAAACAACCCGTTTTTCAAGTCTAAATATGCTACATTATCTGACATATTAGATGTTATACAAAGCCTTTATCTAATAGCGGGCTATCTGTAATGCAGTTACCAGTTGGTGAAAACGAACTAGAAACTATAGTAATGCACATATCCGGAGAATTTATTTGCCAGCAAGTACACAATGAAACCCGTCAAAAAATGATCCCCAAGGCGTTGGATCGTGTATAACATATCAAAGGAGATATGCTTTAGGGGGCTGCATTAAGCTTAAATATTGACGAAGATGATGATGGCAACAAGGCGTCTCAAAACTCACCATCTAAACCAGCAAACTCTAATCAAAAGAAAGTTCTTACAAAGGAACACCTGAATAACAAAAGAATCGATGAATGCTATTTGCAAATGGATTTATAATAAATCAACAGAAGCAAAAGCAAACAAGCAGCGATTCTCTATAACTTTGATAGAACAAAATTACCAAGTAACACCTATAGAAATAAATACTATCAGTGAAATTGTATCAACAATATTTAATCAACAATAATCTAAAATGAGCAATATAGAGCTATTTAATTCTATACCTGTCAATAAGACAGAGCAGGAGAGTGTTTCGAACCAGTTGATCCTATCGGTATTGGATGGGGACGTAAACCCAATAGAAGCTACAGTAAAGCCAAAGGCATAATTGAAGCATTGACAAAATTTGTCAACGATGACCGGATCAAGGACTGTACAATGTCGGAAATTGAGAAAACGGTAAAAGAAACCTCTTGGAATGGAGCTAAACTTACAATAAAAGAAGTAGGCGTAAAATATGATTATACAGATTGCTCCGATCCTATATATAATGACTTAGTCCAGCAAAAACAGTTGCTGGATAAAAGATAAAAAGACAGAGAAGGATTTTTAAAATCTCTATCAGGAAGAACAACGATAGTAGATGATGAAACAGGAGAAGTATCACAATCATCCCCCTGTCAGAATGGCTAGTCAAGGATATTCAATAACATTTAAAAAATAATCAAATGAGCAAATCAATAAATCAAGTCCTCCTTGCCGGTAACGTCGGCAAAGATCCGGAAGTCAGGACGCTGGACGGAGGCGTTAAGGTTGCAACCTTTTCTCTTGCCACCTCCACCGGAGGGTATAAGAAACAAGATGGTACAGAAGTAGCTGAAAAAACTCAATGGCACAGTATTATTGCCTGGAGAGGTTTGGCTGAAATCGCAGAAAAGTACGTCCATAAAGGCGACAAAATCATTATCATGGGTACCCTGCAATACAGGGAATACGAGAAGGACGGTATTAAACGATATGTTACCGACATTTTAGCGTACGACCTAATGCTGTCGGGTAAAGGAGACAGTTCAAATTCTAAGTCTCCATTAACAGCGGAAGATGCACCTTCACAAGCGGATTTTCCACCAATTGGACCTGAAATAGATCAACTTCCTTTTGATGGAACTATACCTCCTTAATACAGCCAGCGGATTAAACCATGTTATGATTCTGACTATGACGAGAAAAAGAAACTCAAGTTAGGGCATACATACAAGGCTAGAATCACGCTGGCTCGTAATATAGACTTTCACCGCAAATACTTTCAGCTGATAAATACGGCATGGGCTTATCAAAATGAAGCTACGACAAGACATTTCAAAAAGACATAAATTGCTTTCGGAAGACAGTAGAAGTAGCAGCAGGTCATTGTGATACCGTATACAGCTTGGCACGAAAGGAATGGATAGACATTCCTAAGTCAATAGCTTTTGATAAAATGGACGAAGCGGAGTTTCAAAATTTATATGATCGAGTAAAAGACGTATTATTCTCTGTATTCTTACATAATATATCCGAATATGATTTTATGAATAATCTTTCTAATTTTTGATACAAATGAAAGAGAACCCACCTCCTCAGTATCTTCTGTCCTCTCTTCTTCGTCATGCAAGGATAGCTGCCGAGCATTTTGATGCTACAGGCAAAGAAGCCTAAGGTGGTGGATTCTGTAAGGTTGCTAAAGAAGGATTTAAAGAAATTGGAAAAGTATATTTCTAAATAAGTAATATATGGAAATATGAAAGTAGTACACGTTCATTTAATCTTTAAAAAGACCGATCATTATTTCGGTAGCATATCTGCCATATTCGATCATTTAAAAGAAGAGGATATAGGAATGACTAAAAAATCTCTTCTTCATTCTCTCTCTTCTGATATGATTGTTACAGGCAAAGCTATTATTAAACGTAGAGAAATATTAAGATGTAAATCAAAGTAATATTATGGATAAAATTAAAGGTTATAAAGGTTTCAACAAAAACCTACAATGCAGGGATTTCAATATGAAACAGGAAAAGAATACGAAGAAAAAGAAGCTATTAAAGCATGTTATAACGGATTTCATTTCTGTGAAAATCCATTTGATGTGTTTTCTTATTATCCACCATCCGATGGAAATGGGGAAAATAGATATTGCGAAGTAGAAGCTTCAGGTACTCTTGATAAAGAAGTTAACGGAGACAGCAAAGTTGCTTCATCAAAACTAAAAATAAAAGCTGAAATTGGTTTAAACGGAATTATTAAAGCAGGAATAGACTTTATTTTAGAAAAGATCGATTGGAGAAATAACGCATCGGAAAACACCGGTAACCGGTCAGCTGCAACGAACACCGGTAACTGGTCAGCTGCAACGAACACCGGTTACCAGTCAGCTGCAACGAACACCGGTGACCAGTCGCTGCAACGAACACCGGTTACCAGTCAGCCGCAACGAACACCGGTGACCAGTCAGCTGCAACGAACACCGGTGACCGGTCAGCTGCAACGAACACCGGTGACCGGTCAGCTGCAACGAACACCGGTGACCGGTCAGCTGCAACGAACACCGGTGACCGGTCAGCTGCAACGAACACCGGTGACCGGTCAGCTGCTATAGTACAAGGTAAAGAGTCTATAGCTATAGTTACAGGTTACAAATCTAAAGCTCAAGGCTGCATAGGCAATTGGCTTGTCCTAACAGAAAGAGGTGACTGGAATGGTGAGGGTTATCCAATTAAAGATGTTAAAACGGTAAAAGTTGATGGCAACATTATCAAAGAGAATACCTTCTATATGCTTATTAATGGCAAAATAGAAGAAGTAGAATAATTACAAACAAACCAAATCCGACATTAAAGGGTGCCGTGAGATGTGAGACCTCTGTTTGCCTTACTTTGGTAACCCTAGATATGAAGAAATGGTAAAAGAATATAGATATAAATAATTGCAAGATGAAAATAACAATCAACAAGCCAACAGAATTTGAAGCGATTTATTTAAAAGTAGATGCAGGTGTCAGATATTGGGATGATGCTGAAGTAAATGGAGTAAAAGATACTGTTTGTGATGAAACAAACAGTGCGCCAACAATGCCATGTACTGCATATGTGGAATGTAAACATAGCAAAGAACGGCAATGGCGTTGGCAACCTCTTATAGACATAGATAATGGAATAATAGTCAACTGGAAGCAAGGGACTACCGCTGTTATTCACTACAAGGTATGTGATGATTTTAAATGTGATATTCTCGATAGTAATAAAGATATTATTGCATCTTATGATGGTTATGTACCCGAGATTATGTGTCCTGCAGATGTAGGATACGGTGACTACATCATTATGAATATTGATGAATACGGGGTTATACTAGGATGGAGAAATGATTTGATTAATGAAATTATAGAACAAAATGAATAGTTACGAGTACATCCCTGACTGGAAGATATGGGGATAAAAAATAGTGTGTTTTTCATGGTATTAGTTTAAGTTAAGTTACCCTGCCGTCCGTGAGGATATGCAGGGTATTAGGGAACGAAAGGTGGTACCTGCATTAGATTGGTTCGATTCCGATCCGTCCCACATTTGATATTAGCATTATGGATTTTGGATACGACATACCGGATTTCGATCCGGATGATTACGACAATTATAATTATGATTAAAAAAGACAGAGTGATAGGCATTGACCCCGATTGTGACAAATCAGGAGTCACAGAACTGCATGTTAAGTCAAGGTGTTTAAACGTGACTAATCTTTCATTTCCTCTCCTTGTGGATTACTTAAAAACAATGAAGGAAGAATTTGTTGATCGACAAAAAGAATCGGTTATAGTAGTTGTTGAAGCTGGCTGGATGAATGAAAGTAACTGGCATGCTACACGCTCCTCTCCTGCCGCCGCCGCAAAGATCGGTCAGAATACCGGTCGCAACCATGAAGTAGCAAGAAAGATCGCTGAAATGGCCAGGCATATAGGACTGGAAGTTGACGAAATTAAACCTCTCCGTAAATGTTGGAAAGGTAAAGACGGAAAGATTACCCAGGATGAGCTATCGAAGATAGTAGGAGGACTTGACAGGCGACTGAACCAAGATGCAAGAGACTCTGCTATTTTAACATGGGTTTATGCTGGCTTCAACAAAATTATAGTATGGCAAAGAAAGAAATAATTCACGCAAGATGTCGTGACTGCATACACTCTAAATCCTTTCCTCCGGAATTGGAAATAACCTGCAAAGAGAAGAAATTTAACTTAGTAGCTAACTCTATAAGAATATGTTATTTATTTATAAGTAAGTCATGTCAAAGATGAAAACTTACCGGATACCGGAACAGGAAGGTGGAATACCTCCCGAACCGAATATCGAGCGCATCCCTGTAAAGATCAATAAAAAGACTACGATCCTTGTCAAAAAAGGATGCAATATAGAAGAACATGTTAATAGATTCAAATGAAAGTAAATATTAAGAAATTGCATAAAGATGCCGTTATGCCATCCTACGCGCATGATACAGATGCAGGACTTGATTTAACAGCTGTATCAAAGGAAATTGATAATTATGGGAATGTTGTATATGGTACCGGTTTGGCTATCGAAATACCACAAGGATATGTTGGACTTGTTTTCCCACGATCAAGCAACAGTAGAAAAATTTGATATTGACAAATTCTGTTGGAGTTATTGATAGCGGTTATCGTGGAGAGATAAAATTCAAATATAGAGTGACAACAACACGAACAAAATATACTAAATGGTGGCGCAATATCTTATTTTTATTCAAAAGTCCACAAGAAACAAAATTACTTATGAATAAAAATACTGATTATGTTTATGATGTTGATAACAGATATTGCTACTCCGTAGGCGACCGCATTGGTCAATTAATTATCATACCATATCCCAAGATTGAATTAGAAGAAGTTGAAGAGCTTTCAGAATCAGATAGGGGGACTGGTGGATATGGTAGTACTGGATATTGATCAAAAAATCGTTTTTTCTTTGGCGTTTTGAATTTGGGTTGTATCTTTTCCCAACTTTCGAAAAAGGAAAAGGAACTGGCAGACATTAAGCGTCTCCTGTCACGATTGTCTTACGAGATAGATTCTAAGCTAGGGATATATTAAATATCATTATAGTATGAATCGGGCGGCTAGTATACAATTGGTAGAGAACAACAAATGAATTTTGTCAATGAAAAGAACCTT
>NZ_CP120852.1 GCF_029581355.1 Parabacteroides chongii
AAAAAAATAGAAATCTTTTTTTAATTTTGATTTCTATTCCTATTTTTGGACGAATTTAATACAAGTCTATTTTTTTTTTTTTTTTCTAAGCAGATTTTAGTGAGTGCAATACTGTTCCTATTTTATTTTTTGTTTAATTTAGAAATATATCTATTAAAATTATATGCTATACAAAATAGCGCTATTTTCTTTTTAACACTATTTTACCTTTACTTTTTTAATTTGCGCAGTTTCATATCTTCTTTTATTACTGCAAAGCTCCTTCTACTTGAATACTTCTATTCATTTCTTAGTTGCTTTCCAAATTCACTTTCTATATTATCTTTTGATTCATTTGATAATTTCTGAATTTATAATTATATTTGATTTTTTTTTCTGTTTCTGGTTTTAAAATATATTGTTTTTTATCTTTTCCATAATACAAAAAATTCTAGTTCTAATCCATCTTTCCTAAATAATCTATTTTCTTCTTCATTATATTCTAAATTTTCAACTCTATTTAAGTTTTTCTTATATTTTCTAGTTTTTGATTTTTCATAATATATTGGTTTTATGTAAGATACATAATTATTAATTTTAAATATTCATAATTAGAAATACTTTCATAGCCTGCATCTGCTACAACATTTTTAACTTCAATATTTTGAAATTTTATTTTTTTCAAGAAATGGAATTAAAGTTTTGTATCAGAAGGATTACAAAAAATATCATAAGAAACTATATATTCACTAATTACTCCAATTTGAAGATTATATCCTGGTTTTAATTGACCATTGCGCATGTAATCTTCTTTCATTCTCATAAAAGTTGCTTCTTTATCAGTTTTTGAAAAGCTATTTCTTTTTCTCCTAAAATTTCTAAATAGTTAGTATATTTATTTAGCCTTTCAGCATAGATTGTGCTTTTCAAGAAATAGTTGTTCTTTACTTTTCTTTACCTCTACCAAAACTTTATGAATTTTAAGTTCTTCTAAAAAGAAAGAATATCAAAAATATTGTCTAATTCTTTATTAAAATATTTATTAAATTCATCAATTAGTTGTAAAGATATTTTCTTCAAGTCTTTCTTTTATATTTTAAAGTAGATTTCTTCCAAACAAAGCTGTATTTATTAGCATAAGCTTCAATTTTTGTTCCATCAATGTAAATAGTTTCTGTGGTGATTTCACTTAATTTTAATAGTTTTTCCACAAATTGACAAAACAATTCATAGATGATATTATTAGCTTTT